>NZ_BAAAHQ010000011.1:0-92607 GCF_039525605.1 Nonomuraea longicatena
AGACCCCCTCGGGAGGTGCTCGCCTCCATCATCTCTGTCAGCTCTCCTCGTGGAATCGCAGCCACCGGGTCAGGATCGCCTCCAGCGCCACCCGGTCCTCTGTGGAAAGCTGTTCCACCAGCCGTCGTTCGTTGGCCATGTGCTCGGTGAAGGCCGTGTCGATCACCCGCACTCCCTCCGGGGTCAGCGCCACGATCCGGCGCCGCCCGTCCCGCTCGGCCGCCCGCCGCTCCACCAGCCCGGCCGCCACCAGCCGGTCGATGCGCTTGGTCATCGCCCCCGTGGTCACCATGGTGTGCTCGGCCAGTTCCCCGGGAGCCCGCTCGTACGGCGCGCCCGCCCGCCGCAGCGTGGCCAGCACGTCGAACTCCCCCTCTCCCAGCCCGTGCCGCGCGTAGAGCGCGACCAGTTCCCCGGTGAGGTGCGCGGCCAGCCGGTGCAGCCGCCCGATGACGCCCTGCGGCGCGACGTCGAGGTCGGGCCGCTCCCGCCGCCACGCCTCCTGGATCCGGGCCACCCTGTCCCCATTAGCTTCCATAGAAGCTATATTAGCTTCCATGGAAGCCAGATGGCGGTGGGCGCTCATCACGGCGATCGCGCCGATCGCATGGGGCTCCAACTACTACGTGACCCGCTGGTTCCTGCCCCCCGACGCCCCCTTGTGGGGCGCGCTCCTGCGCGCCCTGCCCGCCGGCCTCCTGCTCCTCCTCCTGGCCCGCCGCCTGCCCAGCGGCTCCTGGTGGTGGCGTGCGCCCGTCCTCGGCACCCTCAACGTGGGCGCCTTCTTCATCCTCGTCTACCTGGCCTCCCAACTCCTCCCCTCAGGTGTCGCCGCCACGATCATGGCCGCCTCGGCCGTCGTGCTCATGCTGCTGGCCTGGCCCCTGCTCGGCGAACGCCCCGCCGTGCTCGCTCTGACGGGCGGCGCGATCGGGTTCGCCGGCGTCTGCCTGCTCCTGGTCAACGGCGGGACGGCGGTGCGGCCCTGGGGCGTGGCGGCCTCCTTCGCCGCCATGCTCATGTCCTCGCTCGGCTTCATCCTCACCAAACGCTGGACGCCTCCCGTCTCGGCCACGGCCGCCACCTCCTGGCAGCTCCTCGGCGGCGGCCTGGTGATCGCGCCCTTCGCCCTGCTGGTCGAAGGCGCCCCGCCCGCGCTCGACGGGGCCGCGCTGCTCGGCTTCGGGTACGTCACGGTGATCGCCACCGCCCTGGCGTTCGTGGCCTGGTTCGCCGGGCTGCGCCACCTGCCCGCCGCCTCCGTGGGACTGGTCGGGCTGCTCAACCCGGTCACCGGGGTCCTGCTCGGCACCCTGCTCGCGGGCGAGCCGTGGGGCTGGCGGCAGGCGGCGGGGACGGCGCTGGTGCTGGCCGGGGTGGTGATCGGGCAGCGAGTCACGGCCGGTGGCGAGGCGCCGAAGCACCGGGGTGGTGATCGGGTAGCGCGCCGCAGCCGGGCGGAGCGCTGAAACGGTCACGGGGCCCCCGGCGTCCGCCGGAGGCCCCGCTGTTCGACGGTCACGACGCCGACCGGCGAACCGCTGCTAGCCGCAATGCTCGAACGGGCTGGTGTACGAGCTGTTGCCGACCGATCCGCCCCACTTCACGCAGGTGTTGGGTGCGGCGGCACTGACCGGGCCGGCGTAGTAGGAGAAGTTGCCCTTGTCCTCGGCCCTCGGACTGCCCTGCACCTCAAGGAAGGCGCTGGCAGGCGAGGCGGTGCCGAGCTGGGTCTGCTTCATCGTGGCCACGCAGTTCTTGCCCGAGGCCGCGCTGTAGAGCAGGTAGACCGTGCCGTCGGTGCCGAGCGGCGCGGAGTCGATGACCGAGTAGCCCGTTCCGCAGACCGACGCCGGCGTGTGCGGGTTGCTCGCGCCGCCGGTGATGTAGCTCATGTACTTCGCCCAGTCCCAGTTCGGGCCGGGGTCGGTGTGGTCGTTGCCGGGTACTTCCACGTGGCCCAGGATGTTCGCCCGGGTCTTGGGGATGTTGTACCTGTCGGCGATGTTGCGGACCAGCGCGGCGGACGAACGATACATCTGGTCGGTGAACCAGGCGGCGTTGTCGATGTAGCCCTCGTGCTCGATGCCGATGCTGTTGGTGTTGGCGTTCCTCGCGTGCCAGGCCCGGTCCTTCTCCCGGACCATCTGCGTGATCTGCCCGTCGGAGGAACGGATCACGTAGTGCGAGGAGGTCTTGGCGCGGACGTCCTGGAACCAGGAGATCGTCCCCGCGTAGGTGCCCTGCGCCACGTGGATGATGATCTTGTTGATCGGTGCGCTCGCCGGCCGGTTGGCCACGGTGTAGTTCGACGAGAGCGCCGGCTTCCAGATCGCGTCCGGGTAGTCGACCGCGGCCGCCTCCGCGAACGGCTCGCCGTCCGGGCCGCGCTCAGGCTGTACGGCCTGGGCCTTGACGGTGACGCCCCTGGTGTCGATGCCCGTGGACAGCGCCTCGTAGACGGCGTCGGCGTAGATCGTCGCCGTGTTGGAGCTGCCCCCGTAGGCGCCGACCGCGGCGTACCACTTGGACAGGTCCTTGCGGGCGCCGGCGTCCATGCCGAGCGCGTCCGCCTTGGCCCGCAGGACGGCGGCACCGCCCAGGATGTTGGCGGCGTCGTCGGCCCGCAGCCGCTCGACCGGCGTCGAGGTGATCTCGGCGGCCTGCTGCACGGCCTTCGGGACCAGGTGCATCATGCCGTAGCCGCCGCTGGCACTGGGCTTGCCCTGGTGCCCGTCGAGACGGCTCTCGGCGTAGGCGAGCGCGACCAGGAGGTCGCGGGGGACGTCGTAACCGCTCGAAGCCTTGGCGAAGGCGTCGGACAGCGGGTTCGACTCAGCGGTTGCGGCCTGCTGGCCGGACATCACGAGGAGTCCGGCCAGGGCGAGGATCCTGATTCTCATGAACCGCAGTGCTCGAAGGGGGAGTCGTAGGCGGCGGAGCCGATGCTGCCGCCCCACTTGACGCACTTGTTGGGCGCGTTGGCCGTCACGGGGCCCGCGTACCACTGGAAGTTGCCGCTGTCGGTCTTCCTGGTACTTCCTTGGACTTCCAGATAGGCGCTGACCGGGGAGGCCGTGCCGATGTTGGTCGCCTTGATGGTGGCCACGCAGTTGTTGCCGTTGGCGTTGTTGTACAGCAGGTAGGTCTGGCCCTGGTTGCTGCCGAGGGCGGCGGAGTCGATCACCTTGTAACCGGCGCCGCAGACCGTCTCCGGCGTGTGCGGGTTGGTGTTGCCGCCACCGCAGTTGCGCGAGGTCACGGTCTGGTTCGGGTAGCCGAAGGTGACGCCGTTGAAGACGGCCTTGCGGATGTTGCCCGGGTAGCCGGTGCCCTCGCGGACCTCGAAGTGCAGGTGCGGGCTGATGTTGTTGCCCGGCTTGCTGGTGTTGCCGACCGTACCGATCGCCTCGCCCTGGGTCACGGTCTCACCCACGGAGACCGAGCGCCGCTGCAGGTGGGCGTAGTACGTGGTCCAGCCACCACCATGGTCGATCTTCACCAGGTTGCCGAAGCCGTTCTCCGAACCCTGGTGGGAGGAGATGGTGACGGTGCCCGCACCGGCGGCCACGACGGTGTCGCCGAGGTCGGCGTCCGCGGTGCTGCCCCGGTTGAAGTCAAGTTCCCACGACCGGTGCGCACTGCTGTTGCTGGAGTTTCCAACCCAGGCCTGGCCACAGGGGAATGGCAGTTGCAGACTCGGTGCGGCGGCGACGCCGACATCAGGACTGGTGGGTTCGGGTTCGGCCGAGGCGGCCGAAACCGTGCCGAGAGAGAGTAAGAAGGCGATGCCCGTGACCAATGCCACTCTGAGCTTCATACACGATCCTCTCGCGAAAATGGATCTCTGACACCAGGGTGTGCATAAGGCGCACAAGAATCGTTCAGAACAGATACAAAGGGCTGTCGGTTCTCTAAAGGGAGCGGATGCGCTCATGTCGGTCACCTTCTCTGTGCTCGGACCGTTGGAAATCAGATCCGCAGGCCAGATCACGCGGATCTCTGGCAAGAAGACCCGGCTGCTGCTCGCCACGCTGCTGCTGAACGCGGGGCACGCGGTCGGTACCGACCAGATCGTCGAGGTGTTGTGGCCGGAGCGCCCGCCCCGCTCCGCGCAGGCGAACGTGCGCACGTACGTCAGCACACTGCGTTCGGACCTCGGCGGCGGCTATCTGCGCGGCGACGGCTGCGGCTACGCGATCGAGGTGCCGGACGGCGCCCTCGACCTGCTGGAGTTCGAACGGCTGGTCGCGGCCGGGCGGCGCGCGGAGGCGCTCGCGCTGTGGCGCGGGGCGCCGCTGTGCGACCTGCCCGGCAGCCCGCTGTGGGACCGCAGGCTCGAACCCCTCAGAGAGGTACGGCTGCGCGTCGCCGAAGAACTCGCCGTCAGCCGGCTCGAACAGGGCGAGCACGCCGAGGCCGTCGCCCAGTTGCGCGGCCTGCTGGCCGAACACCCCTACCGCGAGGACCTGTGGCAGCAACTGCTGTCCGCCCTGCACCGGGGCGGCCGGAAGGCCGAGGCGCTGCGCACGTACGGCGCGATCCGCGCCCAGCTCGTGGACGAGCTCGGCGTCGAGCCCGGCCTCGACCTGCGCAGGACCTACGAGACGATCCTCGCGGACGAGGAGCCCGGCTCGGTGCCGATGCAGCTTCCGCCCGATCTGCCGGACTTCACCGGCCGGGAGGTCGCGCTGGCGGCGCTGGCCGGCCCGTTCCGGCTCGCGGTCGTGTCCGGGCCGCCCGGTGCCGGCAAGACCGCGCTCGCCGTCCGCGCGGCGTACGCGCTGCGCGAGCGCTACCCGGCGGGGCAGCTCTACCTCGAAGTGGGCGACAGGGACCCGGCCGACCTGCTGGCCGAACTGCTGCGGGCGATCGGCGTCGGATATCCGCCGCCGTCGGTGGCCGAACGTTCGGCGCTGCTGCGCTCGCGGCTGGCCAACCGGCCGATGCTGCTGGTGCTCGACGACGTGGTCTCCGTCGAGCAGGTACGGCCGCTGCTGCCGGGCAACGACAGCGCGGTGCTCATGACCAGCGGCCAGCGCATCGCCGGGCTGCCCGGCGCCCTGAGCGTCGAGGTCGGCGGGCTCACCCCCGACGAGGGGCTGCGCCTGCTCGGCCGGATCGTCGGCAGCGACCGGGTGGCCCGCGAGCCGGAGGCGGCGCTGGCGATAGTGGCCGCCTGCGGGGCACTGCCCCTGGGCGTCAGGAGCGCGGGCGCCCGCCTGGCCGCCCGGCCCGGCTGGTCGCTGGCCGTACTGCGGCAGCGGCTCGACGACGACCGGCTCGGCGACCTCAAGGAACTGCGTGCCAGCCTCGACCGCACCTATACGCGGCTGCCCGGCGAGGCCGCCCGCATCCTCGGCACGCTCGGCCTGCTCGGCGAGTTCGCGCAGCCCGGCTGGGTGGTCGGCGCCGCGCTCGACCGGTCGCGTGCCGACGACGTGACCGACCTGCTCGTGGACGCCAACCTGCTGCGCCTGGTCGGCACCGATCCGGTGGGACAGCCGCGCTACCTGGTGCCGGAACTCATCGGCACGCACGCCCGCCGCCGCGACCTGGACCCGGCCGGGCTGGGGCGGGTGCTCGCCGCCTGGACGGTCGCCGCGGAGCACGCCATGCGCAGGCTGCCCACCACCGTGTTCAGCCTCACCTCCGCGCGGGCGCCGCGCTGGGCGCTGCCGCCCGCGATGCTCGACCGGCTGACCGCCGACCCGGCCGGTTGGTTCGAGGCCGAGCACGACGCGCTCGTGGGGGCGGTGACGGTGGCCGCGCTGTCCGGGCTGGCCCAGTCGGCCTGGGGGCTGGCCGCCGCGATGGTGCCCTATTTCGACCTGCACTGCCATTACGACTCGTGGGAGCGTACGCACCAGGTGGCGCTGGCCGCCGCGAGAAGCGCGGGAGACCGGTACGGCGAGGCCGCGATGCTGCGCGGCCTCGCCCAGGTGAGCCTCTACCGGGACCGGTACGAGGAGGCCGCCGAGCAGTTCATCCGGGCCCGGACCATCTTCCGCGAGCTGGGCGACGTCAGGGCGGAGGCCACCTCGATCTGCGGGCTGGGTGCGGTCAGCCAGTTCGACGGCAACCTTCCGCAGGCGCTCGGCCACTTCCGGCGGGCGCTGTCGATGTTCCTGGAGCTCGGGGACCGGAGGGGGGAGGCGTTCACCCGCCAGGCGATCGGCCGTTTCCACCTCAGGACCGGCGACCGGGCGCAGGCGTCGCGGTGGCTGGAGCAGGCCATGCGGCTGGCGCAGGAGCTGGGGGACTCCCACCGGGAGGGCTGCGTGAGCCTGCAGATCGGGCGATTACACCGGGAGATCTCCTTCCACCGGCACGCTCTCGACATCTTCGAGTCGCTGCGCGACCGGCACTGCGGCGCGTACGCCCTGCAGAGCCTGGCCGGGCTGCTGGTGGACAGGGGCGAGTGGTCGCCCGCCTCCGACGGGCTCGAACGCTCGCTGCTGATCTTCCAGGAGCTGGGTGACCGGAGCGGCGAGGCGCAGACCACGCAGATGCTCGGTGAGCTGCACCGCTCGGCCGGACGCGGCCGGCTCGCCCGCGACTACCTGGAGCACGCGAGCACGCTGCGGCGCAGCTTCTAGGGGAGGACCCGGCGGAACAGGCGGCGCAGCCGGGACTTCGGGGGCGTGCCCTTCAGCGCGTCCAGGCTCTCGGCGGCCGTGGGGCGTTTGCCGGGGTTGTGGTCGAGCATGCGGCGGACCACGTCGGGCACATCGGGTCCGTGGGCGTCGGGGCCGGTGGGCAGCTCGCCGGTGAGGAGCTGGTAGGCGAGGACACCGGCCGCGTAGACGTCGGCGGCGCCGGTCATGCGGTCGGGGCGGGCCCGGCACTCGGGGGCCACGTAGTGGTAGTCGAGCACGTTGGACAGCTCGTGGGCGACGGTGTAGGCGCGGGCGCCGGGCTTGGCGTAGTCGAAGCCGGTGAGGACGGCGTGGCCGTCGTCGGTGACGAGCACGCTGGCCGGGGTGAGCGCGCGGTGGATGACGCCGTTGGCGTGCAGGTGGGCGAGGCCGCGCAGCATGTCCTGGATGACGCCGAGCCGGACGCCGGTGCCCAGCCGCAGGTGCAGGGCCTCGCCGTGGACGTCGTCGAGGACCAGGACGAAGCGGCTCTCGTCGTCGATGGCGAAGAAGTCGCGCGAGCGCACCACGCACGGGTGGGGCGGCACCTTGGCCAGCGACTGGTAGGCGTTGGCGATGCGCTGCCGTTCGGCCACCCGGTCGTCGTGGTCGGCGAGCGGGTCGGCCTGGTAGACGCGCAGGAGTACGGTCTCGCTGCCGGGCAGGGTGGCGTTGAAGGCGCGGTACTCGGTGACGCGGGCGTCGCCGCCGAGTTGCTCCTCGACCTCCCAGTTGCCGAATCTGGGCGGGGCGGTGCTGCGCCGAACGGTCTGGTTGAGGGCGTCGAGGATCTCGGTGAGGTACGGCCGGACGTCGGGGCTGCACCCTCTGCGGACGCGGGAGACGTCGCTCAGCGTGGTGATCAGCGCGTCGAGGGAGGTGACGTTGACGGCGTCGCGTCCGCCGGGGTCGACGAGCTGGGCGTCGGGGGAGCTGAGGACGACGAGGCTGTCGACGTACACGCGGGAGAGGCGGCGGTGGCTGTCGACGAGCAGGCCCTTGACCGCTCTGGCGGTGCCCCTGAGTTTGGTGACGGGGGAGCCGTAGGCGCCGCTGCGCGGGGGGAACCAGCGGGAGCCGGAGACCTCGATGCGGCCTCTGGTGCCCTTGACGTCGACGACGACGAGGGAGTGGCCGGTGAGGACGATGAGATCGACCTCGAACAGGTCGTCGCCCCGGGGGACCTCGACGTTGTGCAGGAGCAGCCAGTCGTCGGGCGCGTGGTCGCGAAGGTGGGCGATCACCCTTCTCTCGGCGTCGTTGACCGGAATTCCGCCGCCGACGATCTCAGCCATAGCCGCAATCCTCGCACGGTTTCAGTTGACAACATGTTGTCGTTTTGACAGAATGTTGCCATGAAGCGAATCGTTCACCACGCTGTGTACAACACCTTCGCCGACTGGGAGACCGGGCACGCGACCGCGCACCTGCGCTCCATGGGCGGCTTCGAGGTCGTCACCGTCGGCGCCACCCTCGACCCGGTGACCAGCATCGGCGGCATGCGGGTCCTGCCCGACATCACGCTCGACCGGCTCTCACCGGCCGACAGCGCGCTGCTGATCCTGCCCGGCGCCGAAGCCTGGGACGGCGGTGACCTCGACGCTTTCGGGCGTCAGGCCGTCCGCTTCCTCGCGGCGGGCGTGCCGGTGGCGGCCATCTGCGGCGCCACCGGCGGGCTGGCCAGACAGGGGGCGCTCGACGGGCGGCGGCACACGAGCAACGTGCTGCAGTACCTTCAGGCGCAGCCCGGCTATGCGGGCACCGAGCACTATGTCGAGGCCGACGCCGTCACCGACGGTGACCTGATCACGGCCGGGGCCACCGAGCCGGAGGCGTTCGCGCGGGAGATCTTCGCCAGGCTGGAGGTGTTCTCGCCGGAGGTGCTCGACGCGTGGTTCCGGGTGTTCAAGGACAGTGACGCGTCCGCGTACGAGGTGCTGGCGGGAGCATGAGCGAGCCGCACGAACTGCTGTCGGCCAGCGCGTTGGCGGCCTTCCGGCTCAACGGGCAGTTCCTGGAGGCGGCCGAGGGGCTGGCCCGGCCGGTCGGGCTGACGGCGGCGTGGTGGCAGGTGCTCGGGGCGGTGCTGCACGAGCCGATGCCGGTCGCGGGGATCGCGCGGGTGATGGGAATGACCAGGCAGGGGGTGCAGCGTATCGCCGACCTGCTGGCGGAGAAGGGGATGGTGGAGTATCAGCCCAATCCCGCGCATCGGCGGGCCAAACTGGTCCGGCTGACGCCGGAGGGGCGGGCGGCGGTCGAGCGCATCGCCCCCGCACACCGGGAGCTGGCCGCGCGACTGGCGGCCGAACTGGGCGACGACTGGCCGGCGTGCGTGGCGGCGGTCGCGCGCCTGTCCGCCGCGCTGGACCAGGTGCTCGACTGACTGCCCACCGGGTTTCGGCGGGGTGGTGGGGCTGGGAGCATGGGGCAATGGCCACACGTGACTGTCCGTGCGGGTTGCCCGCTTCCTACGACGAGTGCTGCGGGCGGTTGCACCGCGGGCCGGCGCGGGCGCTCACCGCCGAGCGGCTGATGCGCTCGCGGTACAGCGCCTACGCGGTCAAGGACGCCGCATACCTGCTCAAGAGCTGGCATTCCAGCACCCGGCCGGATCAGCTCGGGTTCGAGCGCGGCCTGCGCTGGGAGGGCTTGGAGGTCGTCGCGGTCACGGGCGGCAGCGCCGTCCACACCGAGGGCACGGTGGAGTTCGTGGCGCGCTTCAGCCGGCGCGGGCAGTCGGGGGAGATGCGGGAGACGAGCAGGTTCGTCCGGGAAGCCGGAGAGTGGGTCTACCTCGACGGGAAGTGAGTCCCTCGGGGAGGCCGGAGAGTGGGTCTACCTCTCCCACAGGTGAGTCCCTAGGGTGGACGCCATGGCGGACCGCCCGGAACTTCGCGCCGGTGACCACGACCGAGACCGGATCGCCGAACAGTTGCGCGACGCCGCCGGAGACGGGCGGATCGACCTCGACGAGCTGACCGACCGCCTCGACCGCGTCTACGCCGCCCGCACCCTGAACGAACTCGACACCGTCGTCGCCGACCTCGTCGTCCCCGCCGCGCAGGTGCCCGTCAAACCTCTCGAACTGCACACCAGGGGCGGCAGGCTCCGGCAGGTCGGGCAGTGGACGGTCCCCGCCCGGATCAGCGCGCGGGCCGGGCGATGGGGGACGGTCGTCATCGACTTCACCCAGGCCGACTGCCCGCACAGCGAGGTGCGGATCGACCTGGAGGTCACCTCCTGGTTCGGCGACATCGTGGTCGTCGTGCCGCGCGACTGGTGGGTGCGCGACGACGGCCTCCGGCGCCGGCTGCTCGGCGCCGTGTTCAACCGGCCGCCCTCGCCGCCGTCGCGGGCGCCGGTTCTCGTACGGTTGACCGGCACTGTCCGCACCGGCGACGTGTGGGTGAAGTACCGCTAGTTACTGTGGGCTCATGCGCACATGGCTGACGGAACGGTTCGGCGTGACGGTGCCCCTGGTCGGGGCGCCGATGGCGGGGGTCGGCGCCGGGCGGCTGGCCGCAGCGGTGTCGGCGGCCGGGGCCCTCGGCATGATCGGGGTGCCCCCGGCGGCCGGCGGCTCGTGGATCGCCGAGCAGGCGGAGATCGCGGGCGCGGGCGGGCGACCGTACGGGATCGGGTTGATGGCCTGGGTGCTGCGCGACGGCACGGACCAGCTCGGCGCGGTCCTCGACGCGCGGCCCGCCCTCGTGTCGGTGAGTTTCGGGCCCTACGCCGAGTACGTCGAGCCGCTGCGTGCGGCCGGGATCACCGTCGTCACCCAGGCGGGCACCACCCGGGAGGCGATCGACGCCGAGCGCGCCGGGGTGGACGCGGTCGTCGCCAGGGGCGGCGAGGGCGGCGGGCACGGGCGTGCCGACGTGGCCACCCTGCCGCTGCTGCAGGGCGTCCTCGACGCGGTACGGATCCCGGTGCTGGCCGCCGGCGGCCTCGCGGGCGCACGCGGGCTCGCGGCGGTGCTCGCGGCGGGCGCGGCGGGCGGCTGGGCGGGTACGGCCTTCATGGCGTGCGAGGAGTCCGAACTGCCGGAGGGCGCCGTCGGCAGGCTGCTGGCCGCCGGCGAGGACGCCACCGCCTACGGCCGCGTCTTCGACGTCGCTCAGCGGCTGGACTGGCCGGTGGAGTACGGCGGCCGCGCCCTGCGCAACGCCTACTTCGACCGGTGGGCGGGCCGCGAGGACGAACTGGCCGCCGACGAGCGGGCGCAGGCCGAACTCGCCGACGCCCGCAAGGCGGGTGACTACGACACGGCCTACATCTACACCGGCGCGGGCGTCGGCCTGATCCGCGAGCGCCTTCCCGCCGCCTCGGTGGTCGCCGGGTTCGCCGAGGCGGAGGGGTTGCTGCGCAGGTTCTGCTGAGGGCCGGCCCGTGCGATGGCGGCCCTTGCGATGGCGGCCGGTCAGGTGCCGGCTCGCCCGTGCGATGGCGGCCGGTCAGGTGTCGGCGAGGTCGCCGAGGTCGGGGCGGTTGGTGATGATGCCGTCGACGCCGTACGAGAGCATTCTGCGGGCGACGGCGGGGTCGTCCACCGTCCAGGCGAGGACCTGCATGCCGAGCGCGTGCACCCGCCGCACGTACGAACGGGTGAGCGCCGAGTACGGTGGGTTGATCTGGCGGGCCCAGCCCGCCAGCGCGGGCAGGTCGGCGGCGGCCGGGGTGCCGAGCAGCCCTACCGGGACCTGCGGCAGCCTGGTGTGGAAGGCCCGCGCGGCGGCCCAGTCGAACGACTGCACGACCACCCGCCCCGGCTGCTGCCACCCGGGGTGGGCGCGCAGTTCGTCGGCGACCCTGGCTTCGAGGTCCGGCCGCTGCCCGTCGGTCTTGATCTCCAGGAGGAGGCCGAGGTCGCTGTCGGACATCTCCCGCAGCGTCTCGGCGAGTGTGGGGACGCGCTCGCCGTCATAGTCGCGCTCACCGTCGTCGCGCTCGCCGTCGTGGTCGCGCGCGAACCAGGATCCGGCGTCCAGCCTGCGGATCTCGGCGAGTGTGAAGTCGGTGACCCGCCACGGCGCGCGGCCGGGGAAGACCTGTTCGACGTCGGTGGTTCTGGCCAGGGTGGCGTCGTGGAGCAGGACCAGCCGACGGTCCTTGGTCTCCCGCACGTCGATCTCGAACAGGTCGGCGTCCTGGTCGTCGGCGAGATGGAAGGCGGCGAGGGTGTTCTCGGGCGCGTACGCGGACGCGCCCCGGTGAGCGACGACGACGGGTGCGGCGGCGGTGGCGGGCGAGGCGACGGCCGTCAGCGTGATCGCGATGGCGAGGCCAATACGTCGGACCATGACCTCGAAGCTGGCACCCCGACGTGGACGCCCGTTGAGCGTTGAGTGACGGGACGATTACATTCAGGTAAGTCGGCCGACGTGCGCGAGCGCCTGCTTCAGCACCACGCCCTGTCCGCCCGTCATCTCCTGCTGCACGGCGGGCGAGGCCGCCTCCTCCGGCGTGAACCACACCAGGTCGAGCGCGTCCTGCCGGGGCCGGCAGTCACCGGCGACCGGAACGATGTAGGCGAGCGAGACCGCGTGCTGGCGTGGGTCGTGGTACGGCGTGATCCCCGCCGTCGGGAAGTACTCGGCCACCGTGAACGGCTGCGGCGAGGCCGGGATGTTGGGCAGTGCGACGGGCCCGAGGTCCTTCTCCAGGTGCCGCAGCAGGGCGTCGCGGATGCGCTCGTGGTGCAGCACCCGGCCGGAGACCAGCGCCCGGCTGACCGTGCCGTCCGAGGTGATGCGCAGCAGCAGGCCCACGTGGGTGACCACGCCGGTCGCGTCGACCCTGACCGGGACGGCGTCGATGTACAGGATCGGCATCCGGCCGCGCATCGACTCCAGTTCGTCCGGAGCCAGCCACCCGGGCACGGTTTCGGTCTTTTCGGTCACCCGTCGATCGTACGTCGTAGCCGCCCGCTCGGCACCCCCGCCCCTCCGGACGTCACGGGTCGGCCGCTTCGGATCTCTCGGGCCCGGCGTCGGGGGTGGTCGGCTGGGGTATTGCGGGATCCTGGCGTCGGGGGCGGTCGGTTGGGTCTTCGGGCGTCAGAGGCCGCTGAGGCGGTCCGCGCCGTCCCAGATGTCGATCTCCACGATCAGCCCGTCGCGGATGAGGTAGACGCCCACGGTGGTCATCCTGCCGTCCACCGTGCGCATGAGTCCGGCGGCGCCGTTGACCAGTACGTGCTCGAAGTCCTGCGCGACGGTCCTGAACATCAGCGCCCGCGCCGCGACCTCCGCCGCGCCCTTGATGACCGTCAGCGTGCCCGCCATCTCGGCGCGCAGCAGCACGTCGGGGGCGAGCAGCGCGACCAGGGACTCGAAGTCGCCCACCCGGGCGGCCGACAGGAACGCGTCCACGACCCGCCGCTGCCCGGCCACGTCGGAGTCGGGTACGGCGGCGCCCTGCACCCGGCGCCGCGCCCGGCTGGCGAGCTGGCGGGTGGCGGCCGGGGTGCGGTCGAGGATGCGGGCGATCTCGTCGAACGACACCGAGAACATGTCGTGCAGGACGAACGCCAGCCGTTCCGCCGGATTGAGCTCCTGGAGCACCACCATGAGCGCGAGCCCGACGGAGTCGGCCGTCAGCGCCTCCTGCTCGGGGTCGTCGCCGAAGGTCAGGATCGGGTCGGGGAGGCGGTCCGGCATCGGGTCCTCGCGGCGGGACTCGCGCGAACGCAGCATGTCCAGGCAGACGCGCCCGACGACCGTGGTCAGCCAGCCGCCGAGGTTGTGGATCTCGCCGGCGTCGCTGCGGCTGAGGCGGAACCAGGACTCCTGGACGGCGTCCTCGGCGTCGCCGAGGGAGCCCAGCATCCGGTACGCCACGGCCCGCAGGTGGTGCCGGTGCTCCTCGAAGCGCTGGGCGAGCGCGTCCTTGTCGTCCACGGTGTCCCCCTTTGTCGGGGTCGAGCATACGGGTCAGCCGGTACGGCGCCGCTGCCGGTAGGCGCGTTGCTGGCAGGCGCGGGAGCAGTAGTCGCGGGGGCGGCCGGTGGGGGCGGGGGTGGTGACCGTACCGCAGACCTTGCAGCGTGTTTCATCACGTGTTTCATCACTTATGGAGGCGGCGATGCCGTCGAGGACCCGCTTCAGGCCGTAGGCGAACGGGTCGGCGGGATCGTCGTAGGCGCCCTGCTCGTACAGGCGGTTCAGGGTGGGGTAGCGGAGGTCCAGATGCTCGTAGAGCGTGTCTCTGCCGCCCCACCACTCCTCGTGGGTGACGCCGGTGGACTGCTCCTCGCGGTCGGCCTCGACGAGATGGCGGGCGGCGCCGCCGACGAAGTCGCCGAGCAGCGTCACGGCGGCCACGACCTCGGCGGGCGGCAGACCGGTCCTGACCGTGACGGACAGGGCGCGCTCGAAGTGGGCCACGATGTTGGGGCCCGGCATGCTGCGGGGGCCGCCGGAGTCGAGCAGCCAGGGGTGGCGCAGCGTGAGCGCGAGCAGCCCCCGCGCCCACTCCTCCAACTCCTCCCGCCACCCGGGCGCATCGGTGGCGCCCGCGCCCTCCAGGTCGGCGGCATGGCCACCCGCGCCCGCGCCCTGGCTGTCCGCGCCCGCGTTCTTTGCGTCGCCAGTGCGGTCGCCCGCGCCCGCGTTCTTCGTGTCGGCGGTGTGGCCGGCGCTGCCCGTGTTCCTCGCGTCTCCGGCGCCCGCCGGTTTGGGTGGGCGCAGGGCCTCGGCGAAAACGTGGTCGCGCATCAGGTCGACCAGTTCGGCCTTGCCCGGGACATGGCGGTACAGGGACATCGTGGTGAAGCCGAGCCGCTCGGCCACCCGTCTCATGGAGGCCGCGCGCAGCCCCTCCTCGTCTGCCAGGGCGATCGCGGCGCGCACGATGCCGTCGAGGCTGAGGCGCCGCTTCCCCTCGCTGCTCCACAGCAGTTCGGTGCTGCGCTCGGCGTTCGCCATCCCGGCTCCAGTGTGTATGGTGTACAAAGAATGTGTACATCATACACCGAGGAGGTTCTCATGCTCTTCGTCGATCCCTCCGGCGACGACTCCGGCCCCGGTACGATCGAGCGCCCCTTCGCCACCCTCGACCGGGCCAGGCGGTCCGCGACGCCGGGCACCGTGGTCAACCTCAGGGCGGGCGTCCACCGCCTGAGCGACACCTTCCGCCTCGGGGCGGACGACTCTGGGGTGGTCTACCAGGCGTACGGGTTCGGCACCGCCGTACAGGAGGAGGTCGTCGTCAGCGGCGGCCGGCCGGTCACCGGCTGGCAGCCCGGCGCCGACGGCGTCCACCGCGCCGAGCTTCCGGGCCCGCTCATCCGCCAGCTCTACGTCGCCGACCGGCGCACCCCTCGCGCGTCGATCGCCCTCGACCACGGACTGAGCAGAACCGAGACGGGTTACGTCACGGACCACCCGGCCCCCGCGACCTGGACCGGCCAGGTCGAGTTCGTCTACCGGAGCGTCTACCCCTGGTCCGAGGCGCGCCTCCAGGCGAGCGCGATCTCCGGCGAGGGCGTCACCATGGCCCAGCCCGCCTTCGGCTGGGCGGCGAAGCTGTACCACGCGGTGATGCCCTGGGAGGGCGAGACCTACGGCGCCGACCGCCCGACCTCGGCGGAGAACAGCCCCGCGTTCCTGACCGAGGGCACGTTCGCCCACGCCGACGGCGTACTGCACCTCAAGCCGAACGCGGGCGAGACACCGGGCGCGGGGGCGCCGGGCGCGGGTGCGGAGCCGGGCGCGGGGGCGTCGGCTGCGGGTCAGGAGTCCGGTTCGGGCGAGCTGCCGGTTGCGGGAGTGGCACCCAGTACGGTCGCGGGAGTGGTGCCCAGTACGGTCGTGGTGCCCGTCCTGGAGACCATCCTGTACGCCGAAGGCGCCACCGACCTGGCCTTTCGCGGGATCACCTTCGCCGAGGCGACCTGGCGGCGGCCGAGCACCCCCGAGGGGTTCCTGCACTACCACGGCAACGGCTACTACGACGGCGGCGAGATCAAGGTGGTCACCTTCGCCGAGGGCGAGGCGTCGGTGGCGGTGCCGGGCGACGATGTCGCCATCCCGGGCAACGTCGTCGTCGAGGGCTGCTCGCGGGTGGTGTTCGAGGGCTGCCGGTTCACCCGGATGGGCGCGGTGGCGCTGGAGTTCCGGGGCGCGGGCGAGGACAACGTGCTGCGCGACAGCGAGATCGACGACGTCTCGGCGGGCGGCCTGGTCATCGGGGCGGGGGCCCGTACGCACCGGATCGAGAACAACCGCGTGCACCATGTCGGCGTCGAGTACCACGGCTCCCCGGCCGTGCTGATGGCCGGCACCACCGGCACGGTCGTCGCCGACAACGAGATCGCGGACGTGCCGCACAACGGCATCGTCGTCTACAAGGGCAGCGGCGCCCAGATCCTGGACAACCTGGTGACCAGGTCCATGAGCACGCTGGCCGACGGCGGCGGCATCTACCTGTCGGAGGAGCAGGACGGGGCGGTCGTCCGGGGCAACGCGGTCCTGGACACGCTGACGCCGTACAACTTCGCGCTCTACGCCGACTACGGCGCCGCCGACATCACCTTCGAGGGCAACGTCGTGCGCCGCGCCGACCAGCCGGTCGTGCTGGAGGTGTGGCCGCCGCTGAAGAACGTGAGCTTCATCGGCAACTTCTTCGACAAGGCCCCCGCCCCGCTGGGCGCCGAATGGTCGGAAACAGAAGCCGACACAGAAGCCGGCCCGGAAACAGAAGACGCGGCGAAGTCGATCGTGATCCCCGAAGGGGTGATCTTCACCGGCAACGTCGTGGGCGACGACCCGAGGGCGGAGGCGATCATCGACCGGGCTGGGTGCCGGTGACATCAGCGTAGGGACGCTCCCGGAGACCGGCCACGTCAGAGGCAAGATCGTCCTCACGATGCCCGGCTAGGACTCCAGTGCCACCTCGATCCGCTGCCTGGTGTCCCAGCCGGGTCTGCGCATCGTGAACAGCGTGTACAAGCGGATCGGCAGGAGCAGGGCCAGGTGGGCGGCGCCGTACAGGGGGGCGAGGGCGAAGGTGAGCGTCCGGTGCGGCCGCACCGTCGGATGGCCGGCCGTGCGCAGGTAGCAGAACAGCACCAACAGCACCAGGTACTGGCCCGGCGCGGGCACGACGTACATGAACGGCATGCACACCAGCGCCAGCGTGGACAGCACCCAGCTCACCAGCTCGACCAGCGCCAGCGTCCAGACGAGCGGACGGCGCCGGGGGAAGACGCGCAGGATCCAGAGCGACTCCCGGAGCAACGCGCGGTTCCACCGCGCCTGCTGGCGCAGATAGTGGGCGAGACGCTGGGGCACCAGCGTCTCAGCCCTGGCCGTTGACTGCAGCACCACCCGTCCCTCAAGCAGGCAGTAGCCGGTCAGCCGCCGGTCGTCACCGACGAGCGCGGGCCGTCCCAGGAAACGCTGGGTGAGGAAGTCGCCCAGGTTCGCCCGCACCACTCGGCCTCGGTAGGCCGCCAACGAGCCGCAGCAGCAGAGAACGCTGCCAAGCGCCGAACATGCGGCTCGCTCGTACAGAAAAGCGGCGGCGTACCGCAGGTCGGTGAGCCGGGTCAGCACGTTGACCTCCGCGTTGGCGGCGAGCACCACGCCCGTCACCGCCATGACGCGTCCGTCGGCGAACGGCTTCAGCAGTTCGCCGAGCGCGTCGGGGGCCAGCACGGTGTCACTGTCCACCGTGACGTACACCTCGGACTCAGGGCAGGCGCGGATCGCCGAAGCGAGAGCCTCGCGCTTGCCCCTGTTACCGACCTGTCGCAGGACCCGCACGTCGCCGAACGTCTCGGCGACCTCGACGGCGGCCGTGTCGGCACTGCCGTCGTCGACCACGACCACCGACGCGGGCGGCCTGCGCTGCCCGAG
Organism: Nonomuraea longicatena; assembly: GCF_039525605.1. Lineage (NCBI taxonomy): Bacteria > Bacillati > Actinomycetota > Actinomycetes > Streptosporangiales > Streptosporangiaceae > Nonomuraea > Nonomuraea longicatena. The sequence goes on from NZ_BAAAHQ010000011.1 coordinate 17,504, forward strand.
GACCGAGAGAAGGCACCGCCGAAGCGTCTCAGGATCCTCGTTGTAGACGGGCACGATGACCACGACCTCGCCGTCGGGGCCCGTGCCCTCCTCGCGTCTGACCGGCAGATAGCAGAGCGCCAGCAGGAGCTTCACCGTCAGTACGGCGAGGACCAGCACTCCGAGCGGTCCCATGTCGTCGGGCACGCCCCACACGAAGACGGCCACCGTGAGTGGCGCGAAGACGATGAGGCTTGGCAACTGGTTCCCCCGGCTCAGAGCGCTATGGCAGCCACTATGGGGGGCGGGCGTCGCCGAAGCACGGACCACACGCCCGCCTGCGGAGTCGTTTGAGCTTTCATGACGCCGCGTTCACCAGCGGGCCGGTGTTCGGTCGCGGACGCCGGCAGCAGCGGGTCGGAAACTCAGTCGCAGACGCCGGGCAGCTCGCAGACCTTGGCGGCCATCGCCTTGGCGTCGCGTACCTGCTTGGCGAAGTCGGCCGCCCTGGGCTTGTTCCGGGTGAAGCCGGCGCTCTCGGCGTAGGCGATCAGCGCGCTGCCCTTGCGGACCACGATGACGCGCTCGCCGTAGCGGAGGTCCGGCCTGATGTCGTGGCGGCTCACCTGGAGGGCGCCGTCGCCGAGGCGGCGCTCGGCCACCGTGTGCCGGTACATGCCCGTCTTGGCGCACTTCTGGACGGCCGTCTTGTACGCCTCCAGCGCCTCGGTGGCCGCGTTCGCGTCGGCGTACAACGCGACCTGCTCCGCGTACCGGTACTCGGCGTCGCCGCTGGCGGCGGCCGTGCGCATCGTCGTGACGCCGGTGGGCGCGGGGGTGCGGCAGAGGATGAGCGGGGCGAGCCGGGTCGGCTTGTCGCTGACCTCCCAGCCGATCTCCACGGTGCCGAACGGCTTGCGGGCCTGCTTGCTCTCGTAGGTCAGGAATTTGGCGGGCAGTTTCGTCGCGGCGCTCGCGGGGGGTGTCAGGACCAGCCCGAACGCGCCCGCCGCCACCAGTCCGACCACAACAGTCCTCATCGCACTCACCTTTCGTCGATCACTCCGCCCTGGTGAGATGCACGGACGGCGGGCCTGGTTCGCGGCGATCTCCGGCCTTCTACAAGGTGCCACTGCATTGCCGGGCAATGTGCTACATGCCTGGCAAATCCTGATGAACGCTTTGCGGCCGCCATGCCGAACCCCCGGATCCGGCCTGTGCGGGCTCCAGTAGAGTCGTTTGGCAGAACATATCCATTCTCCTGTTCACGCCGAATATCACACCCCTCGACCGGGTCGTGAGCAGTCGTCGAAAATACATAATCCGTGAGGGTGAGGGCGTCCAGTTCATGTCGATAATGTCACGCGGGCTGTTGAGTGTCGGTATGGCCGTCTGCATGGTCGCGACAGTATCGAACGGCGAAGTGCTCCGTGGCGCCTTCGCCGAGGTTGGCGACGGCCCCGCTCCGGCCACGAGCAAAGGCCGTGAACGGGCCTGGTCGATCGCGAACTCGCCGGTCAAGGCGGTCACTGTCACTCCGTCCGGCGTGACAGTGACGATCACCAAGACATTGCGGAACGGCGCACGTATTACTCAAGCCGACGCATTCGAGGTGAATCCCGCCGCCCCGGACGACGAGTATCTAGTGCCCGCGAACGCCAAAGGCGCACCCGGCATCAGCGACCTCTACGAGGGCTTCGAGGTGACCCCGAACGACTGGAACGACGTGGCCAGGCTCACGTTCACATTCTCCCAGCCGGTTCGGAACCCACGACTGCATATTTCGGGCACCGGTGGGGCGACCGGCGACAAGAGCGGTAATCGAGAGGATTACTGGCCGGGACTCGAAATCTCGGCGGGAACCCCCGTCATGCCGACATTCTCCAATGCGGCCGGATTCCCCGGATTCAAGGTGACGAAGCGCGAGATCGTCCCGGCGAGCGTCGCCCGGAGCAAGGAGACGACCTGCGGGGTCGTGTACATGTGCGGGACCGCCCGGGTGGACGGAACCGTGTCGGCGTTCACCGTGGACATGCGCGCGCGCAACGTGCGCAAGACGCGCTCGGCCGGTCAGCCGTTCATGTGGGCGGCCTTCCGCGTCACCCTGGAGGAGGACGAGTCGGACGCCCCCGCCTCGTACGGCGCCGCCACCCACGTCGTCACCGACCAGTTCATCGGCTCCGGCGTGAGCGCCGACAACCTGACGGCGGTGGCCTTCCAGCCGCGCAGGCGGACCGATGCCGACGCCGACAGCCCGTTCCAGCCGCCCTCCGGCGCCCTGACGCCGGGCGGCAGCCTCACCTTGCACGTGCCGGTGACCGGCGCGGGCCGGGGCTCGGCGGTGGCCGGCTGGATCGACTTCAACGACAACGGCCGCTTCGAACCGGGCGAGCGGGCGCAGTCCCTGGTGCTGCCGGGACTGACACGGACGGCGCTGACCTGGACGGTGCCGCGCGACGTGCGCTCGTCGGCCTCGTGGCTGCGGCTGCGGATGGCCGGCGACCCGGCCGAACTGGAGCTGCCGACCGGGTACGCCTCCGGCGGCGAGGTCGAGGACCACCCGTTCGCGATCACGGCGAGCGGCCTCACGATCACCCAGAGCGCCCCGCGCGACACGGCGGCCAAGGGGGAGCGGGTCACCTTCGTCACCACGGTCGGGAACCCGACCGAGTTGGCCCAGCCCGCCCGCGTCGCGATCGGCCTGAGGGACGTCGTGGACGACGCCAGGTACCGGGGGGCGAGCGGCGGCGTCACGCTGACCGGCAAGGAGACGCTCACCTGGGCGGGCGACCTGGAACCCGGTGAGCAGAAGGTGATCAGGGCCTGGTTCCGCGTGGGCGGCCGGGAGTCCGGCAACGGCGAACTGGTCGCGAACGTGACCGGCAGCGGTGTGACCCAGTGCCGGCCGGGCACCCTCATCCAGTGCGGCAGCAAGGTCAAGGTGAAGAGCGGCAAGGCCCGGAAGTCCAAGTAGTCCGGGGTGTCCGGCGTGGCCCAGGGATCATCCCCTGGGCCACGCCGTTTTCGTGTCCACGCCGAAGGGACTCCGGTTCTGGGCGGCCGTGTCCGTGAGACCCACGTTCGAGGGATTCCGGGCCTGGCGGTCCGCATTCGTGGGATTCCGGGTCCGTGGGATTCGGGCGTCCGGCGGTCGGCATTCGTGGGATTCCGGGTCCGTGGGATTCCGGCGTCCGAGAGTTTTCCGTGTTCGAGAGAAGGAGCTCCAGATGAAGCGTTCTTTGCTGAGCCTGCTCACCGTCACCGCCGCGATCCTCGCGGGGACGCCCGCGCCGCAGGCGGGGGCGGCGGAGGTGCGCACCTACGTGGTCTCGCTCGAACCGGCGGCGGCCACCCGCAGCGGGAGCAGTACGCGTGAGCTGGCCAGGCGTCTCGCGGCCCGTTACGACGGCACGATCAAGCACGTGTACACCTCGGCGCTCCAGGGCTTCGCGGCCTCGATGAGCGCGCGGAACGCCCGCAAACTGGCGGAGGACCCGCTCGTGGCGGCGGTCGAGGCGAGCCGGGTGGTACGGCCCATGGCGGTGCCGTCGTGGGGGCTGGACCGGATCGACCAGCGGCGGCTGCCGCTCGACGGCAAGGCCGTCCAGGGCGGCAGCGCGGCCGGGGTCACCGCCTATCTGGTGGACAGCGGGATCCTGCGCACCCACGAGGAGTTCGGCGGCCGGGCGCGCTACGGCTTCGACGCGATCGACTCGGACGCCGTCGCCGACGACTGCTACGGCCACGGCACCCACGTGGCCGGGATCCTCGGCGGCCGGACCTACGGGGTGGCCAAGGACGTGAGCATGGTGGCGGTCAAGGTGCTCGACTGTCAGGGCAACGGGGCGACGGCCGACATCGTGGCGGCGGTCGACTGGATCACGCGGAACGCGCGGCGTCCGGCCGTGGTCAACATGAGCCTGGAGAGCGCCTCCAGCGAGATCATGGACACCGCGGTCGAGGGTTCGCTCGACACCGGTCTCGTGTACGTCGTCGCGGCCGGGAACCGGGGCGGCGACGCCTGCCGCAGGTCGCCGTCCGGGGTGCGGGCCGCGGTGACCGTGGGCGCGACCACCATGCGCGACACCAAGGCGACGTTCTCCAACTGGGGGGCGTGCGTCGATCTGTTCGCCCCGGGCGAGGACGTCGCCTCGGCCTGGAACACCGGCGACACCGCGAGTGCCGTGGCGAGCGGGACGTCGATGGCGTCACCGCACGTGGCGGGCGCGGCGGCGCTGCTGTTGCGTACGCGGCCGGAGGCCACCCCTGCCGAGATTGCCCGATTGATACAGAATCAGGCGACTAAAGGTGTTCTAACCGATATTGGTGCTACGTCGGAAAATAGTCTGCTTTATGTGGAGGACGTACTTTGACGGGAAATGGCAGTGCGATCCGGACTGTTGATCTCGCTATTTGAACCAGCCTCCCTTTAATGCCAAGGAATCCAGGTCGGCCTTTGACTTTAGTCTGGAGAGAATCGGTGGAATAACTCTGCATGACACGGCAAGGTTAGTCATGCATCGTGCAGCCGAATCCAACGGGCGGCGCGAAAATCCATTCGTACACTGGAGGAAGTAACATGCTCCGTCGCATTCTCGTGGGCACCATTGCCGCAGGGGCGTTCCTGGCTGCTTCGGCCACCGCGGCATCTGCGGCGACGTACGGCGGTGACGAGGGCGCCAACGTCCACAGCCCCGCGTCCATCGGCATCCCGGTGCTGAACCACGTCCTCAACGGCGCCGAGGTCGACGTTCTGACGATCGCCCACCTGGAGGACATCAACCTGAACCTCCTCACCAACAACACCAGCCTGACCGACATCGATGGCCGCAAGTACTAAAGGCCATCAGGCAGTCTGAGGTATTCGCTTTCCGAGGCCCGGGTGCCGACGGCCGTCGGCACCCGGATCGGGGCGCAGCAGTAATCGGCCAGCAGCTCGCGGAAGGGCACTCCGCGACGTAGCGGCCGATACCGCCTCTGGCGTGACCCACCCTCAGCAGGGACGCGCCGGAGGCCCTTTTCGGGGACCGAGAAAAAAGCGACAATGCGCGGATCGGCGACGGCCGGTCCGCGCATTCTCATGTCCGCAGCGGGCTACGGCAGCGCCCGCCCGACGGGTCTGCCGCTGGTCGGCGGGGAATGCCGCACCGGGTCCGAGTCGGTCGGTGGGGGGAGTGCCGGGCCGGGGCTCGTGTCGGCCCGGCGGGGCCGGGTCAGTGGCGGGAGCGCCGGACCAGGCCGCGGGTGACGGTTTCGGCGGCGAACCGGGCGCCGTGGACGAAGCGCATCGCCGGGCCGAAGGTCGGCGCCGCCGCCAGGCCGATCGCGAACAGGCCGGGTACGGTCGTCTCGAAGTGGGCCGACAACCTCGGCGCCGAGGCCGGCCGCCCCACCCGGCGGCGCAGACCGGGTTCGAGCACCTCGAAGCGCTCGGCGTCGACGGTGTAGCCGGTCGCGCAGATCACGTGGTCGGTGTGGATCACCTGTTCGCCGGAGGGGCCGGCGAGCTCCAGCCGTACGTCGTCGCCCGCCTTCGCGCCTGTCACCCGCATGCCCAGGTGGACGGGGACGTCGGCGAAGCGCTCGCGCAGCCACCAGGAGCCGGCCGGGCCGAGCGTGGTGGCCACGATGTGCCGCCTGGTCGCGGCGGGCAGGTGCCTGACCAGACCCGGCCGCTCGGCGTACAGCCGCGAACGCCACCCGAGCCCCAGCCCGGACTCGGGCGCCAGCAGCCGGGCCAGCGCACTCCGGTCGGCGACCGGGTCGGCGTTCCAGCGGAGGGTGTCCGTCCGTGCGATGACGCGCGGACGCGCGCCCGCCTCCTTGAGCAGGCAGGCGGTCTCGATCGCGGACTGGCCCGCGCCCACCAGGGTGACGTCCTGCCCGGCGAAGACCGACAGGTTGTTGACCTCGCAACTGTGCGAGGACACCTCCGGCGGCAACGCGGCCAGCTCGCGCGGCCGGTACGCGAAGGGCAGGAAGCCCAGGGCGAGGACCACCGTACGGGCCTCGACCAGGTCGCCGGTCGCCGGTGTGAGCGTGAAGCCGTGCGCGGCCGCCCGCACCTCGCGCACGTCGAAGGGCACCACCCGGTCGGGCAGCGCCCGCTCCTGGAACCAGCGGCCGTAGTCGACGAACCGCTCGACCGGGACCGGCTGGGCGTAGCCGTACGGCAGGCCGAGAAGGTCGCAGTAGGCGCGCAGGGTCCAGGTGCGCTCGGGGTCGGCCAGGTGGGAGGCGTCCGGCTCGGACTTCAGTTTCATGCCCATGGGCATGTGCCGGTGCCACGCCTCCATGGGACGGCCGAAGACCTGGACCGCAAGACCACTGGCGGTCGCGTGTGCCGCCGCTGAGAGGCCGTACGGCCCCGCGCCGACGATGGCCACGTCTAGCATCTCGATCCTCCTGATCGTTTGTCAGCGCCTGTTGAGGCCGCGCAGAGCCGTGTATTTGAGCATCTGGAGGAAGGGCCTGACGTCGTCGCGGCTGTACCAGGCCAACTCGTCGGCACGACGTACCGAACGCAGCCAGCCGGGCCGCGCCGAGGTGCGCACGGAGCGGCGCCCGACGATCTTGCGAAGCAGGTCGTAGTTCTCGACCAGATAGACCCGCCCGTACACCGGCCGGCAGGTCGGCGGCCGGCGTCCGGTGAGGCTGAGGTGGGCGGCCCGCACGACGTCGAGCCCGTTGCCGTCGCGGAACAACCGGAACTGCGCCCCGATTCTGGGATTGAAGTCGAGCAGGTAATAGCGGTCGTCGCGGGCGCTGTAACGGAAGTCCATGTCGAGAATTCCGGAGTAGCGCAGCGCCGCCGCGAGTTCTTTGGCGAGTTCCGCGACTCGCAGATTGGGCAGCCAGCGGCCGAGTGTGGTGAGCCCGGCGGCCGGCGGATAGGCGCGGTCCTTGCATCCGGTGCCCTCGAAGACGCAGCCGGCGTCGGGGTCGAAATAGCCGTGGAAGAACCAGTCGGCGCGCGGCGCGTAAGGGATCAGGCGCTGGAAGAGGAGTTCGTTGTCACCGGCCTGGCCGAGAAGGACGCGGGCCTGGTCGTCGGTGTGGACGACGGAGGTGCCGCCGCCGCTCACGAGCCACGGTTTGGCCCATTTGGCGATGAGCGGGTAGCCGAAGCGCATGGCCGCCCGCCGCAGGTCGCGCATGCTCTCGACCACCACGGTGTCGGGGTGGGCGAGGCCGAGTTCGGCGCAGATCGTGGCGAGTGCGTGTTTGTCGGCGAGGCGGCGGGGGAGTTCGTCGGCCTGTTTGGGCAGGTAGAAGGCGCTGGCCAGCTCGCGGGAGTGCTCGGCCAGCCGGATGGCGCTGATGTCGTCGAGGGGGAGGACGACGGCGCGCTTGCCGATGCGCTCGGCGGCTTCGAGCAGGCTCTCGACGAACGAGGACGGGTGCCAGGTCTGGTGCCCGGCGAGGAATCGCGAGCGGGCGACGGGGCCGGGACGCTCGTCGAGGACGGCGTGAACCTCGACGCCGAGCCTGCCGAGGGAACGAATCGCCGCAAGCGTTCCATGGTGGAACGGATTGCGGTCCAGGCGAATGAGCAGCGCCGGGACATTTCGGTCAATTGGCAGAGAATGTCCCGGGCTGTTATCGCAGCGCTGGGGCGTTCGCAGGTTCACCGCTAGTTCCTATCACAGGGTCCGGTGAAGTCCGCTGCTGCTTCCGTTAATTGACCTTACGGCGTTTTTTGCCGGTGTATTGGCGTGGCCTGGGCGTCTCTAGGTGTCAACACCAGCAATATGGACCTATGCCCCTTAATATCGCAAAGCACGGCTGGCAGTCGGAGTCCCACACCGAGACGGAGCGGGAATAGAGGGCGGCATGAAAACGTGCGGCGTATTTCAGTGCAGACCCGGTAAATGGGCGCTGCTCGGCGGTGCGGTCATGCTCGCGGTGACGGCGACCCAGCCTCTCGGCTCGGACGCCTCCCTGCGTACCCGTGACACCCCCGCCGCCGCCCTCGGCGTCTTCACCGGCTCGGACGCCCAGGGCGTCACCCGCCTGGAGCAACTGGAGTCCTGGCTGGGCCGCGACGTGACGGTCGGCAGAACCTACCTGCCCGGTGACCAGTGGGGCGCCTTCACCGGCCCCTCCTTCATCCTCGACCCGTGGATGCGGTGGCGTGCGGCCAAGCCGGGGCGGGTGCTCGCCCTCAACGTGCCCATGGTCGCGCCCAACGAGGGCAGCATGCCCGACCTCGCCGTCTCCGTCCTGCTGCAGGCGGGCGCGGGCGGCGCCTTCGACCTCATCTACCAGCGGCTGGCGAGCAGGCTGGTCAAGGGCGGCGCCCCCGACACCATCATCGTGCTCGGCTGGGAGATGAACGGCGTCACCTACTCCAGCCGCTGCAAGCCCAACCCGTCGGCCTGGAAGAGCTACTGGCGGCGCATCGTCACCGCCATGCGCGCGGTGCCCGGCCAGCGCTTCCGCTTCGACTTCACCGCCAACCGGGGACTCGACGCCATCGGCTGGACGCAGTGCTACCCGGGCGACGACGTCGTGGACATCATCGGCCTCGACAACTACGACCAGCCGCCCGGCCTGAACTTCTCCGAGTTCGTCACCCAGCCGTTCGGGCTCCAGCACCACGCCGACTTCGCCGCCGCCCACGGCAAGCCGATGTCCTTCCCCGAATGGGGGCTCTTCAGGTACGGGGACCGTCCCGACTACGTGCGGCGGATGCTCGACTGGATCGACCGGCACAACGTCGTCTACCACTCGCTGTCCGACTACTGCCCGCACGGGGTGTGGCGCTGCACCGCCAACCCGCGCTCCGCCGAGGTGTTCCGTTCGACGCTGGCCCGCTCGGCCGCCGGCGCGACGCCCGCCCCGTCGGCCACGCCTGCGGGCACCGGACCGTCCGTGGGACCGACCGGCCCCGCGAACAGCCCGACCGGCCGGCCCGGCGGCCCGGCCACCGCCCCGGGGACGGGCACCGGTACGGGCACCCGTCCCGTGACCGGAGTCCATCCGGACACCCGCCCGAGAACCGGCACCACGCCGGGAGGCCGCCCTGGAGTCGGGCCCGTCATCGGCCCGGGGACCGATTCCGCGCCCGCGGTTCCGCCTGCGGGCGCCTCCGGGCGGCCGGTCACCGGTACGGTGCCCATCTGGACGCCGGTCCAGGACCGGACGCCCGCTCCCGCTCCGGCGCCCAGTCCCGCCTCCACGATCACCGGCACCGTGCCCGTCCAGAAGAATGACCACGCCGAGCCGACGCCGACCACCATGCCGGTGCCGGCGCCGACCCGGCTGCCGGTCATGCGCAGGGGCGACGAGCCGTAGCAGAGGTGAGTTCGGCCAGCAGGTCCAGGGTGACCCGCAGGTCGAACTCCTTCGCCCGGATCACGGCGGCCTGCCCCTCGTCCCAGACGAGCGGCGGGTGCCCCAGCCGCCGGGCCAGGGCGGCGGTGAGCGCGGTCGTGTCGTCCGGCGGCACCAGGGCGCCGACCTCGGGTGTGAGCACCTCGGCCAGACCGGGGATGTCCGTCCCCACGACCGAGCGCCCGCTCGCCAGCGCCTCCAGTGCGATCAGCGGCAGCCCCTCCCATCGGGAGGGCAGCACGACCAGGTCGGCGGCGGCGTACCAGGGCCGCACGTCGGCGGCGGGCCCGGCGAACACCACCCCGGGCCCGGCCACGCGTTCCAGCGCCGCTCTGAGGTCGCCGTCGCCGACCAGCGCGAGCACGGCGTCAGGGCAGCGGCGCCGTACGGCGGGCCAGGCGTCGAGAAGCACGTCCTGGCCCTTCTGTCGGGTGAGCCGCCCGACGCAGACGGCGAGCGGCGCCCCGAGCGGCAGCCCGAGCTTGCCGCGGGCGGTGGCCCGGCCCACCACGTCGGCGGGGACGAACCGGGCCGGATCCACCCCGTTGCGGATGACCACGAGCGGGTGGCGGATGCCCGCGCCCCACCCCTGGGCGGCCTCGCCGTCGCCGACGCAGACGAGGGCGTCCGTCCAGCGGGCGGCCAGGCGTTCCCATGCGGCGGAGGCCGAGGCCATCGGGCCGTCGCAGGCCAGCCAGGACCAGCCGTGCGGCTGGAAGATCGTCGGGATGCGGCCGCGCAACGCGAGGCGGCCGGCGAGCCCGGCCTTGGCCGAGTGCAGGTGCACGACGTCCGGTGCGAAGCCCGCGACGACGGCGGCCAGCGCGCGGGCCTCGCGGAGTGTGGCGGGGCCCGGCGACCTGGTCGCCTCCCAGGGCAGGCACGCGACGCCGCGAGCGGCCAGTTCGCGGGGCAGCGGGCCCTCTGCGGGCGCGGCGACCGCGACGGACCAGCCACGGGCGGCCTGGTCGGCGGCGGCCTCGCCGACGTACCTGGCCACCCCTCCGTCCACCGGCTGGCTGACGTGCAGGACCGACGGCGTCACGAGCCGGGCCGCAGGATCCGCGCCAGGCCGGGCCAGTGGTCCTTGGCCACGGCGGCGGCGCTCGCCCGCCCCTCGACCAGCGCCGTGTAGAACAGCGCCCGCTGGTTGCGGCCCAGCACCAGCCGGTGGCTGGCCACGGGGTGCGCCCCCCACCTGGCCTTGTGCGGCTCGGAGCCGCGCAGCATGCTCAGCGTCGGCAGCCCCCGCTCGTGCGCCTCCCGCAGGCTGTGCCTGAGCACCAGCGCGAACGTGTCGATCCGGCTGCGCAGCGCGGGGTCGGCGCCGTAGAGGTAGCCGCCGCAGAAATCGCGGCCGACCAGGCACAGGTTCGCGGCCACCAGCCGCCCGTCGGCGCGGAACTCCGTCACGCTCGCCTGGCCGCCCGCGACCATCAGGCAGGCGGCCTGGGCGAGGTGGTTCCTGAAGCGGGGGCGCAGGTGCTCCTTGTTGATGCCGCGCCCGGTCCACTGCTGGGCGTGCAGGCGCAGCAGGCCGTCCACGGCGCTCTCCACCCGCTCCGGAGGCACGTCGGTGATCTCGACGCCGAGTTCGTCCACCTTGCGCAGCGAGCGGCGCAGCTTGCCGGCCGACCGCCCGCCGATCCGGGCCAGTTGCTCCTCGATCGGCAGCGCCGCCATCGCCAGGCAGGTGGAGGCGGGCAGGAACCGGCTCTGGCGCGGCCACAGCCCGCCCAGGTAGCCGACCGCCGAGCCGGGCCGGGTCTCCGGGAAGTCCATGACGTCCCAGTCGGGCTGGTCGAGCAGGGCGCGGATCGCCGCCTGGCCCGCCTCCTCGCGCTGGTCGTCGTCGAGCAGGATGTCGGTGAAGTCGGACAGCGCGCCGCCGATCGGGCTCAGCACCCGGCAGCCGAACCGGCGCCCGCGCAACAGCGGCAGGCCCGCCAGCAGCCTGCCGTCCCGCCGTACGAGGATGACGAGGAGTTCGTGGCCCCGGCCGTAGTGCTGCCACCAGGACGTGAGCCAGGCGTGCGTCTGGAACGGCGTCGCGGTCGCGCACCGCCGGTAGAGCTCGTCCCACTCGGCCCCGAGGCCCACCCAGTGCCCCGGCTCGGTGACGGCCAGGGCCTGCCAGTCTTTTCCTGCGAGTGACGCCTTCATACCTCGACCCTCTGCTTGGCCTTCTGCCTGCGGGCGGCGTACTCGCGCGCGGGCGGCTCGCCGCCGTCGCGGCGGGGCCGCCGCGCCGGGCGGACCAACCATGACAGCGCGCCGATCAGGCAGCCTCCGGCGACGCCGACCGTCACGCTGACCGCCGTTCCCGGCGAGGACGGCTGCACCGGCGCGGACGCCGTGGACAGGCCCGCGATGCGTACCCCGGTGTCCACGGCGTGCCGGTTGGCGTAGGAGATGAGCGCCTGGGCGACCGCGTTCGCCTGCGTGGCCGCGTGGCCCGCGTTCGGCGCCGAGGCGCTCAGGCGGATCAGCGGCGCCTCCGGCGAGGAGGAGACGCGGATGGACTGCTGGAGCTCGTCCACTGTGCGGGCGGGCAGCCCCGGCCGCACGGCCGCCGCGATGATCGTCGGCTGCGTGACGATCTTGGCGAACGCCTGGGCGAAGTTGGTCGCCTGGTCGATGTTGGAGCGCTCGTCCGAGACCACGACCACGTACGCCTCCGCCGTGTAGACGGGCACCTTCACCAGCGAGAACACAAGTCCGGCCGAACCACCCAGAAGCGCGGCGGCGACCAGCGGCCACCCCCGCAGGGCCGAGGCGGCCATCTGACGCACGTACTTCATCGACGCTCTCCCGAAACCAGCCTGGCGAAGCGCGGGCGGTCGTCCCGCTCGCGGATCCGCGTGTACAGGGTCTCCACCCGATCGACGTGATGGTGGATGTCGTAATGCCGGACGGCGGCCGGCGGGGGATAGCGCGACGGCCCGGCCGCGACCAGCACGTTGATCGCCTGGCCGAGATGCCACGGGTCGTCCACGATCGGCCGCGCGGCGGGCGCCGCCTGCCTGGGCAACTCCTCCAGGGCGGGGCAGGCGCCGTACAGGACGGGCAGGCCGGAGGCCAGCGCCTCGATGACCGCGAGCCCGAACGTCTCCTCGCGCGAGGGGGCGACGAACACGTCCATGGCCGACAGCAGCGCGGGCACGTCGGCGGCCTCACCCGTGAAGACCGTGCGGTGGCCGAGCCCGAGGCTGTGGACGAGCTTGAGCAGCTCCAGCTTGTCCGGCCCCTCGCCCACCAGCATCAGTACGGCCTGCGGCACCTGCACCATGGCCCTGATCAGGATGTCGAACCGCTTGCCCGCCTCCAGCCGGCCCATGCCGCCGACGACGACCGCGCCCGGCCGGATGCCGAGCCGCGCCCTGGTCGCCTCGCGCAGGATCGAGTCGAACGCGAACGCCTGGCCGACCAGCCCGTTGGGGATGACCTCGATCCGCTCGCGCGGTATCCCCCACCGGTGCAGCAGGTCGGCGGCCGTGGCGGAGACCGCGATCGTGGCGTGGCCGAGGCGTTCGCAGCCGCGCGCTAGCCTGCGCACCGCCCAGGTGACCCGGCGGCCCTCGAAGCGGTGCACGCCGATGGAGTGCTCGGTGGCCACGATGGTGCCGACGCCCGCCAGTCTCGCGGCGAGCCGGCCGTACAGACCGGCGCGGAACAGATGGGTGTGGACCACGTCGAAGCGTCCCTCGCGCATCAGGCGCGTGAGCGGGCGCAGCACGCCGAGGTCGCGGTTGCCGCGCATGCCGAGGTGATGGACGGGGATGCCGTCGGCCCTGATCGCCCCCGCCATCACGCCGGGGTTGCTGAGGACCGCGACCTCGGACTCCATCCGGTGGTGGGCCACCAGGTCGCGAAGCTGCCGTTCGGCGCCTCCTGCGGCCAGCCCGGTGATCACGTGCAGCACCTTCATCCGCCGCGCCCGCTCTTCCACCGGTGCACGGCCCGCTTGGCGTGCAGCCTCAGCCACCGGTCGCGCTGCCCGATGTAGGTGCGCGGCAACGTGTGCGGGCCCGGCCCGGCCGGGTTGATCGAGCAGGCGTAGGCGTACCCGGCCGCGCGCACGGCTTCGACCGCGTCGGCGTCGTGGTCGCCGTAGGGGTAGGCGAGTCCCGCCACGTCCCCGCCCACGATCTCCTCCAGTACGGCCTTGCTGCCCTTGACCTCCTGCTCGACGTCGAACGGGTCGGCCCCGGCGAGCCTCAGGTGGGTGAGCGTGTGCGAGCCGATCTCCATGCCCGCGTCGGCGGCCCGCAGCACGTCCTCGCGGTCCATGAGCGGTTTGCGCGGCCCGAGCGGGTCCCAGTCGTTGGTGCCGCCGAGCCTGCCCGCGACCACGAAGACGGTCGCGGTGAAGCCGTGGCGCAGGAGCACCGGCAGCGCGTGCACGCCGAAGTCGGCGTAGGCGTCGTCGAAGGTCAGGCCGACCAGGCCGGGCGCCGGGGCGCGCAGCAGTTCGCGCACCGACACCCCGCGCAGCCCTCGGCGGGCCAGCCAGGCCATCTGCTCGGCGAAGCGTCCGGGCCTGATCGTGATCAGGTAAGGATCTTCGTCGAAGTGGTCGATCGAGTGGTACATCAGCACGTAGGGCGCGGTCATCGCGGCCTCACCATGGTCATGAACTCCTTCCTTGCACCGGTCAGGGCGGCAATGAGGACGAAGGTGACCGCTACGGCGGAGGCGCCGCAGGTCACGGTGAGGACCGGGTGGAGACCCGTGAGACAGGGGCGGAGGAGGGCGCCCGCCAGCGCGGCGCCGGCCGCGGCGAGCGCGAGCCGGCCGACCGAGGCGGCCATCGCCCTGGCCGGCAGCACGGGCAGCGGCTCGTCCCGGCCCGCGTCCAGCCGCCTGGACAGGAGCACCGCGGTCAGGCTGATGCCCGCCGCGTTGGCGAGTGCGACGCCGCCGACCCCGAGCACGGGCGCCAGGGCGAGCGCGGCGGCGGTGGTGACGGCCAGTCCCGCGCCCATCGCGACCGCCGGGTACCAGGAGGGGCGCGGGCCGCAGAAGAACACCCGGCACAGCACGCCGACGAGCGTGTGGCCGAGCAGGCCGAGGCAGTACACGCGCATGCACCAGGCCGTCGCCTCGGTGTCGGCGGCGGTGAAGGCGCCGTGCTCCAGGAGCAGCCGTACCACGTCGGGGGCGAAGACCAGGAAGAACGCGGTCGCGGCGAGGACCAGCGCCCCGGCGAAGACGGTGTCGGCGTCGACGCGGCGCCCGGCGCCCGGCGCGTCGCCGTCGGCGACGGCCTGGGCCAGCACGGGGAACGACACGGTGGCCACCACGAGCGCGATCACCATCGGGACCTGGGCGATCTTCTGCGCGTAGTTCAGGTAGGAGATCGAGCCGGCGGGCAGCGACGAGCCCACGAACCGCTCGACGAACACCTGGCTCTGCCTGATCAGGGTGAACGAGGCGATCGGCGCGAACGCCCCGACCGACAGCGTGACGGCGGCGGCCCCGAGGCGCGGCAGCCCGACGTGCCTGACGAACGACGGCACCTGGACGGCCACCATGAGCAGCCCGCCCACCGCCACCCCCCAGGCGGCACCGGCGATCCCGAGGCTCTCGTGGGCGAGTACGGCGAAGGCGATGATGCCCACGTTGTAGGCCACGTAGATGGCGGCGGGGGAGCCGTACACCTGCCGGGTGCGCAGGGCCGCGCTGAGGTAGCCGGCCAGGCCGAAGGCGAGGATGGTCACCGAGGCGATCCGCGTGCACGCCACGGCCAGGTCGTGCTCGGCCACCCCCGGGGCCAGCAGCGACACCAGCAGCGGCGCGCACAGCGCGGTGAGCGCCGAGCACAGCACGAACGCGGTGGCCGCGCGGGGCAGCGTCGCCGAGACGACCTCGCGCAGGCCCGTGCCGTCGGCCGCCGCCCGGCTGAACAGCGGGATGAGCAGGTAGGCGAGCGCGCCCTCGATGAGCAGCGGGGCGGCGGTCTCGGGCACCGTCCAGGCGACCAGGAAGGCGTCGGTGCTCGCCGTGGCGCCGAAGATGCCCGCGATGAACAGGTCGCGGGTGAAGCCGAGGCCGGAGCCGAGCACCGTGAGACCGGCCGTCAGGCCCGTGGCCCTGACCAGCAGCTCCCTTCTCTCCCGTACGGTCACCGCGCCGCCACACCGTCCGCCCGCACGGCCCACGCCAGCGTGAACCCGGTCATCACCGCCATGACCACGGTGGGCGGGCCGCCCACGTCGCCGTAGCAGAAGTGGGTGAGCTGCCAGACGAGGAACCCGGTGGCGGTCAGGCTCATCAGCCGCCGCTCCCCGCTCGCCCACGGCAGCTCCGCGTCCTCGCGCGGGCGCGGGGCCCCTCGGCGATGGGACCGGCCGGGCCCCGGCCCGACCGGCCGGGCGGGAGCGCGCGTCCGCAGGCCGCGTGCCGACCAGGCCAGCAGGCCGCAGCCGAGCAGCAGGAACGCCGACAGGCCGAGTATCCCCTGCTCGCTGAGCACCAGCAGGTACATGTTGTGCGGCGACAGCAACTGCTGCCGCCGGTAGCCGTGGTCGGGGTCGGCGGTGTCGCTCGCCGCCGACACATGGACCGGCGCGTAGGTGTCGCGGTGCTCGGCGAAGCCGCGCGGGCCGACGCCCACGAGCATGTGGTCGTGCCACATGCCGACGGCCGCCGCCCAGAGCCCGTACCGGTCGAGGACCGACTGGTCCGGCTGGGTGAAGGAGGTGGTGATCGACGTGACCCGCTGGGTCAGGGTGCTGCCGCCGAGGCCGAGCCCGACGGCGAGGACGGCCACGCAGGCACCGGTGGCGACCAGGCGCAGGGCCGTACGCCAGCTCGACAGCGCCGTCATCACCAGGGCGGTCAGCGCGAACGCCAGCCACGCGCCCCGGCTGAGCGACAGGACCAGCGCGGGCGTCAGCGTGATCACCAGCGCGAGCCCCCACCAGCGCTGCCGCCCGCGCCCCTCCAGCGCCAGCGCCAGCGCGATGACCAGCCCGTAGCTGACGACGCTGGCCATGCCCATGACGTCCACGGCGCCGAAGGTGCCGACCGCGCGGACGAGTTGCCCGGCGAACGAGGCGCCGGTGCCGGTCGCGGCCTGCCAGCAGCCGACGGCGGCCTCGGCGAGCGCGGCGGCGAGCACCGTGCCGAGCACGATCCGGCGGTCGAGGGCGTCGCGGACCGCGACCGCCATCGCCAGCGGCACCAGCACGAAGATCTGGAGGAAGCGCAGCCAGCCGGGCAGCGCGCTGAGCATGTCCGCCGTGGCGAGCGTGGCGGCGGTGACGGCCAGCGCGGGCGGGCCCAGGATCCACAGCCGCCTGGACAGCCGAGGCCGGTTCCGCAGCACCGTGATCGCCGCCGCGAGAATCAGCGTGGCCGCCGCCAGGTCGGCGTAGGAGACGTTGACGTCGGTCCCGGCCCTGGACTGGGGGACGCATGCCATCACCACCGTCAGCGCGGCGAGCAGACTGGGCCGCGACAGGAGCCTGCGGCGGCGGGCGGCCGCGTCGGGGGCCGCGCTCTGGTACAGGAGGGCCGGGTGCATCACGCACCGCCCAGGCGGAGTACGCAGGCGACGGTACGCCACAGGATCCGCAGGTCCAGCCCCGGCGACCAGTCGTCGATGTAGTGGTTGTCGAAGCGGGCCCGGTCCTCGATCGAGGTGTCGCCGCGCAGCCCGTGGATCTGGGCCCAGCCGGTGATGCCGACCGGCACCCGGTGGCGCAGGCCGTAGTGGTCGATCGAGCGCGAGAACTGTTCGACGAAGTAGGGGCGTTCCGGACGGGGGCCGACCATGCTCATGTCACCTCTGAGCACGTTCCAGAGCTGGGGCAGCTCGTCGAGTGACGTGCGGCGCAGCATCCGGCCGACCGGCCCGGTGAAGTGGGAGCTGCCGACGCTCCACCGGGTGGCGGACTCGTGCGCGTCGGACGGGATGATCGTCCTGATCTTGAGCATCTCGAAGCAGCGCCCGCCGAGCCCGACCCGGCGCTGGCGGAACAGCACGCCGGGGCCGCCTTCGACGCGGGCGGCGAGCAGGCAGGCCGCGAGCACGGGGGCGGTGAGCGTGAGCGCGGTCAGCGCCATGGCGATGTCGAGCAGCCGCTTGGTCCCCCAGCCCGGACGCCGCTGGGCGCGCGGCGCCATGGGCAGCACCGGGAAGCTCCTGATGTGGCGGCGCCGGGGCACGAAGTCCAGCACCAGGCTGTCGGGCGCGGGGGCGTACAGGATCTCGTGGCCCCTCGCGTCGAGGGCGTCGACCAGGGTGCGCGACAGGGACAGGTCCCCGGCCACCACGAGGGTCCTGGAGCCGGTGGCGCGCAGGGTGTCGGCGCAGTTCGCGAGGGTGCCGAGGACGGGCAGCCCGTCGTGGGAGGTGCCGATCGGCCAGGTGTCGTCCACGAAACCGACCGGGGTGATCCCGAACTCGGGATGCTCGGCGAGCGTGTTCGCCAGCCTGCGTCCGTGCTCGCTCGCGCACACGACGACGGCTCTGCGGTGGGGGCCGCGACGGCGGACCGTACGGAGGAGGGCGGCCCAGCAGGCGAGGAGCGCGCAGGTGAGGAGCGCGTAGACGGCGCCGGCCAGCAACCAGGTCTGCCAGGCGACGGCGGTGGTGATCCCACGGGTGAGGGCGGGTTCGAGCATCAGCGTGACCAGGCCGACGCAGGCGTACCGGGGGGCGCAGGACCAGACCGGGCGGGCGTCGTGGGCCGGGCGCAGCGAGGCGTTGAGCGTGAGGGCGATCGTCGTGGCGGCGATCACGCTGGTGACGGTCCATCCGGCGGCGACGGCGGCGCCTTGCAGGCACGCGGTCTCGCGGCCGATTCCGGCGAGGAGGCCGCAGACGCGTACGGCACGGAGGCGGACGCCGTAGGCGGGACGGTTGGAGGCTCTGGCCGCACGTGTGGGGGAGTTTTTCTGCAGTGTGGCAGCCATCCCGTGCCTCCAGGGGTCACACTCGTCTTTTCAGCTCCCGAGGGGCCGGTGGGCTGAACGGTTTCGTGGGGCGGCGCCTTTTCCGAAATGCCGTGGAGACGAGCGCCGGTCGATATCTCGGCGCTGCCAAGATCTTTTCGATCGTAACGGCGGAAGGCGCCGGATCGAATGAGGCGAGTCCTCCGTTGAGTTCACCTGAAGGCAAAGATTGTGCTGGCGCGTTGAATATCCGTCGGAATCGCGAAATAGGGGGTTCTTCGGCTTTGGCCCACAGGTAGGTGACCTCGACCCAGTCGTTTCCCGTCATCTTGAGCACGTCCCAGAACAGGCCGTCCGCGAGGTCGATGCCCGCCGGGTTCAGGACCTTGCGGGCCCGGTCGTCGCGGCCCCCGTTGTAGGAGTCCTGGTACGCCGCCTGGGCCTGCGGCCTGCCGTGCGGCAGGTCGGACCACATCTCGCGCTCGTCCGGCGGGTTCCAGTAGTCGTCGCGGATGTTCCACGGGCCGACGTCCCAGACCGGGGCCACCGTGCAGCGGCCGTTGCGCGGGTAGCAGATGCGGACCAGGTAGTCGGTGGCACGGACCGAGGGGTTCAACGCCCGCCGGGACGGCAGCGCGACGAACACGTCCCGCTTGCCGATCGTGTGGCCGTTGGCCGTGCGCTCGCCGACCTCGCCGATCCGGGTGGCGAACACCCGACTGGTGATCTTCTGCGAAGGGGTCTTCTGCGCGGGGGCGGTGGGCGGGTCGGGGCGCGGGGTGAGGCGCAGCCCGCTGATCCGCGGGCCGCCGTACGGGTCGCCGTCGGGCGCGCTCAGCGCGATCCTGACCTGGACGACCTGGGCGGGATCCGGCAGCAGGACCTCACTCACCTGCTCGGCCGGCGACGGCTTCGGCGGCAGGGACGGGCCGAGGTGGGCGGTTCGCGGTGGGGTTGGCGGTGCTGTCTCTGTGGCCGTGCGCCATTCGGTCCACCGGCCTGCCGGGGTGCGGCCGCGTACCTCCAGCAGGACGCGGCCCCTTGCGGGACGTTCGGTCCGCAGTGTCGCGCTCAGCCTGCGGGTGCTGTCACCCGTGTCGATGGGCGGGCTCACGTAGAAGCCCTGATGTCGGCGGGTTCCCCGCACCTGTCTGGAACGGTAGCCCGGGTGCGCGGCCTGGGCCCAGCGCGGGCTCCGCGCCCGCGAACGGAAGGCCCGGGGCGCTCCCGCGCGTTCGGGGGCAGCGGTCAGGCGCAGGCCGTCCGGCGTGTGCTCGACGTTGTGCTGGTCGGTCGTCGTGGCCGTCAGATCGACGGGCACCCCCGCCTCGAACCCCGTCTGCTCGGCCACGGCCACCACAGGCGGGCCGCCGACGACCAGGCCGAACAGCAGCAGTTTCCCGAGAGATCTCTTCATAGAGGCTTACGTCGCAATCGAAGATGGTTTGCCGCACTTGACCTACCCGTGCGCTCGCGACGCGTCCCGCCCTGCCGATCAAGGAAAGGACAAAGAAAGGCCCTGGCGTGTGACACGCCAGGGCCCACGATCGTGGTGCCGTCCTGAGGCACCGGACGCCATGGCCGTACCCACGCACTCCCTGAGGCCGACGGCACCGGAAGGCCGGAAGGAGTGGGACGGCGGCGCCCGCAGGACGCCGGGAAGAAAGCAGTGTTACTTGGCTGCCAGTCCGCTCAGCGCACCGGTGGCCGTCTGGCTGATTCGGCCGATGGCCTCGTTCAGAGTGGCGGTGCTGCTGGGGTCGGTCACCTTCGTCGCCGCCCCTTCGACGAGCGGGGCGACCTCGTCGACGCTCACGATCTCGGCGCCGGCGGTGCCGCGCATGGGCTGCCGCTGCGCCGGGCCGACCACCGGGGCCAGCTCACTGCCGAGGATGTCGGGCATGGCGCCCTTGACGGCCTCGGTCGGGCCCATGAGGGTCGGGCTCAGCGGGTGCGAGGACAGGTTC
This sequence comes from Nonomuraea longicatena, assembly GCF_039525605.1. NCBI lineage: Bacteria > Bacillati > Actinomycetota > Actinomycetes > Streptosporangiales > Streptosporangiaceae > Nonomuraea > Nonomuraea longicatena. Next base: position 37,687 of record NZ_BAAAHQ010000011.1, read on the forward strand.
TGGGTGACCGAGTCGGCCATCGTGCCCGCGTGCTCGGTGTAGTTGGCCAGGTGGTCGAAGACGCTGGGGACGGTGCCCTTGGTCACCGGCTCCAGCATCGGGGCGGCGGAGATGCCCATCGCCCGCTGCGACAGCGAGGCGAAGACGCCGTCCATCGGGTTGTCCTTGTGGGCGACGCCCAGGACCTCGCGGCCGTCCAGCACGCCCATCTCCAGCGGCGGCGTGCCGGCGGCGGTGAAGCCCTTGCCGCCGGTGTCGACGCCCGCGGCGCCGGACAGGTCGCCGAGCGGCAGGCCGTTGCGCAGGTTGTACTGCGGCGTCAGGCGCCTGGTGGTGCCGTCCAGCGAACCGGAGGCGCCGTCCACCGAGCGGGTGAGGCCGTCGATCGGGCTCTTGCTGCGCATGAGCGCGTTGAGCGGTCCGGTCAGCGCCATCAGGGGGTTCTGGCCGCCCTTGCCGCCGCCGCCCATCAGGCTGCCCATGCCGCCGCCGGTGATGCCGCCGAGGGGGCCGCTCTTGCCGCCACCGGCGACGGGGCTCTTGCCGCCTCCGCCGCCCAGCAGGCCGCCCGCGCCTCCGCCGATGCCGCCGCCGACGGGGCCGACGGGGCCGCCCTTGCCGCCGCCGCCCAGCAGACCGCCGCCCAGCAGGCTGCCGCCCGCGGCGCCGCCGAGCAGGTCGGTGATGGGGTCGGCTGACCTGGCCGATGCGCTGGCCAGGGCGGGGGCGGACAAAGCCGCCGCCAACCCCAGTGACACGACCGCGATCGCGGTCGTCTTGATGACTCGTTTCATGATTGCCTTCCCGGCTCGTATCGATCTCGGTCGCGAATCTGAAATCTGCGTGGCGAGTCGATAACTTCCGTAAGCCGCGGCGTACACGCTATGGGCACCACACGATGCGCGCCGTCCCGGCAGAGCTACTGACGGCAGTTGTATCACCACTCACGGGACGGAAGCGGTCCCGTAAAACGAATTTTGACGCACCCCATGTGTCATGGATAAATCGGGAAATAGTGGCGGGCTATTTCGGATATTCGGCAGTCGCGCCCGGCGGTTCCGTCGTTGCGGACAAAGTCGGCCGGTGCCAGATTTTCCGGAGGCTGGGTCCGCCCTTGACCGCCCGCGCCGAACCGGACGCCGGGGATGATGTGCCCGCGACAGGGCGAATTCGAGTGACCGGGCGTCCGGTCACTGGCAGAATCCGGGGACAGGACCACGAACCACCGGAACCAGCATGGACGCACGCCGCCTGAACCGACCCATCCACCGACTCCTCTGCTCCTCCTGCCGGCAGTCCCAGCTGGTCTGGATCAGGCATCTGCTGCGTCCGCGACGCATGCGGCGCCCGGGTTCGTCCTCGCGCACCTGAAGCGTCCCCATTGCTACCCTCTGCTGTTGATCGACTACTAGCCGGGGGGCAGCGTTGAGGATCGTATGCGTGGGCGGGGGGCCCGCCAGCCTGTACTTCTCGATACTGATGAAGCTGCGGGACCCGGCCCACGAGATCAGCGTCCACGAGCGCAACCCTCGGGGCTCCACGTACGGCTGGGGCGTCACCTACTGGCGCGGCCTGCTCGACCGGCTCCAGGCGGGCGACCCGGTCTCGGCCCGCGCCATCAGGGACGCCTCGGTCCGCTGGGGCGGCGGGGTCGCCCACGTGCGCGGCACCACGACCACGCAGCAGGGCGACGAGGGCTTCGGCGTCGGCAGGCACCGAATGCTGGAGATCCTGGCCGAGCGGGCCGGGTCGCTCGGCGTCGAGGTCCGCTACGAGGACGAGGTCACCGCCGAGCCGGACGCCGACCTGGTGGTGGCGGGCGACGGCGCGGGCAGCGCCCTGCGCGAACGCCACGCCGACCACTTCGGCACCCGGACGGACGTCGGCGCCAACACCTACATCTGGCTCGGCACCACCCGCGTCTTCGACGCCTTCACCTTCACCTTCGTCGAGACCGAGCACGGCTGGATCTGGTGCTACGGCTATGGCTACAGCGCCGACCGCAGCACCTGCGTCGTCGAGTGCCCGGTGGAGACGTGGCAGGGGCTCGGGCTCGACCGGATGTCCGCCGCCGAGGGGCTGGAACTGCTCGAACGACTCTTCGCCGGTACGCTCGACGGCCACCGGCTGATCGGGCGCGACGACGGCAGGTCGCAGTGGCTGCGCTTCCGCACCCTGACCAACCGCACCTGGCACCGGGGCAACCTGGTGCTGATGGGCGACGCCGCCCACACCACCCACTACTCGATCGGCGCGGGCACCACCCTGGCGCTGGAGGACGCGATGGCCCTGTCCGGCGCACTCAGCGGATGGGGCACGAGAGAACCCGCGCCGGGCACGCCCCGGATCGCGCCGGAGGCCGAACTGCGGGCCGCAGGACCGACTGGGCCGGCAACGGTGCCGCAGGTCGGAGCCGGGATGGTGTCGCCGGTGGGAGCCGGGTCGGTGTTTCAAGCCGTGTCCCCGCCAGGGCCGGACACGGCCCTGGCGGCTGCGCTGGAGCGGTACGAGCGGGAGCGGAAGCTCGCGCTGCTGTCGGTGCAGAGCGCGGCGCGATACAGCGCCCGGTGGTACGAGAATCTGCCGCGGTACATCGACCTGCCCGCGCCGCAGATGTTCGCGCTGCTCGGGCAACGCCACTCGCCGCTGCTGCCGTACGTGCCGCCGAGCCTGTACTACCGGGCCGACCGGATCGCCACCCGGCTGGAGCCGCTGCGCAAGGCCAAGCGCTGGCTCGGCCCCCGACTGGCCCGCACCCTGCATTCCCGTACCTGAACCACTCGGGAACGAGAGCGCTTGCGCATCCCACTGCCCGAAGCCGGACGACGTGCCGACGGTGGCGACCCAGCGTGTCGGTCTGCCAGACGATGAGGCCGCCCATCCTGAAGATCTCCCGCAGCACGGCTTACGTCGCGCTCGCCGCCGACCAGTAAGTTCGAGCCCTCTGACGGCTTCGTCAGGGGAACACGGCGAGCATCATCATGCTGGTTCCGCCAGCCTGTCGGCTGGGCGGCGCGACAACCCGGTGGCGACGGCGATGATCCAGCAGAACCCGGCCAACAGGGCGAGGTGCTCAAGCAGGCCGGCCGGAGCGGGACGCCAGATGCCCAGCGTGTCGAGGCGGTAGGCGATGCCGGCGGCGAAGGCGAAGACGATGACGAGGGAACCCGAAGTGCGCAGGTAGCGGGCCCAGGCGCGGTTGGAGACGCTCAAGCGCCGGGCGAGGACGAAGGCGGTGCCGCTGAGTCCCGCGAACAGGGCGAGGCCGGCTACCTGGTGGACGCCGCCGGCGGGGGTGAGGCCTTCCGGCTGTCCGGGCGGGTAGCCGAGGGCGGGGTCGGTGGGCACCAGCCCGGCCACGGCCAGGCCGACGGCTGCGGTGGCGATGAGGGCGGGTCCCCAGGTGGCGCCGCGACCGCCGTACAGGGCCTGTCGCAGGCCGATGGCGAACAGGCCCAGCAGCAGGGCGCCGAGCAGGAAGTTCGCGGTCTGCAGCCAGGCGCGCTCGCCCGTGCCGAGTTGGCTGGCGCCGTGATGCCACAGGCTGTAGCCGGGGCGGGTGGCGCCGTCGGCCCACAGCACTGCCGGGACCAGGACACCGGCGGCCAGGCCGCAGCGCAGCAGCCATGTGGTGGACATAGGGGAAGCCCTCCTTGTTCTCCGCGACGCGTGTCGCGGGCCGACCAGACTTCCCGGCTCACCACCTTGTTGAATACACAGACTTTAGCTCATACTGAAACTCGTGAACAGTCCTGAAAACGACAAGCTGCTGGAGTGGGCCGAGCAGGTCGCCATGCGCCTGGCACGCGACGGTGTGCCGCCGATCGCCGGGCGGATCCTGGGCTGGCTGATGGTCTGCGATCCGCCGGAGCAGTCGGCCGGCCAGATCAGCGCCGCCATCGGCGCCAGCCGCGCGTCTTTGACCATGAACCTGCGGGTGCTGACCGGCATGGGTTTCCTCACCTGGCGGACCCGGCCGGGCGATCGCACCATGTACTACCGGATGGCCGACGACGCCTGGCAGGCGGTGGTACGGCAGCAGGTGGCGGGGATCGCCTCGTTCCTCGACATCACCCGCCGGGGCCTCGATCTGGTCGGCCCCGACGACGAACGGGCCGCACGTGTCCGACAGGCGCACGCCACCTTCGCGTGGATGGCCGAGGTGTTCGAACAGGCCCCACCGCCAGGCAAGGAGGAATCATGACCGGCCACGCGATCGTGATCGGGGGCGGCATCGGCGGTCTGGCCGCCGCCGTCGCCCTGCGCCGCATCGGCTGGCAGGTGGATGTGCTGGAGCGCGTGCCCGCCTTCGGCGAGGTGGGCGCCGGGCTGTCGCAGTCGCCCAACGCGATGCGCGCCCTGGCCGCGCTCGGCCTGGCCGAGCAGGCCGAAGCGGCGAGCATGCCGACCTGGGCCACCCACGCCATGCGCCTGCCCTCGGGTCGCCACCTGATGCGTGCCACCACCGGCCGGAACCCGCCGCTGCGCGCCTTTCGTCGCGCCGCCCTGCACCGGCTGCTCCGCCAGGCACTGCCCGAGGACGCGGTGCACACCGGCGTCGAGGTCACCGGCCTGGCCCAGGACTCCGAGAAGGTGACCGTCACCCACACCGCCGGCCGACAGGACGCCGACCTGGCCGTCGGCGCCGACGGCATCCACAGCCTCACCCGCCGCCTGCTCTGGCCGCACGCCCCCGGCCCACGCTTCCTCGGCTACACCGCCTGGCTCGGCCTGGCCGAGACCTCCGTCCCGGTGAGCGGCAGCATGACCCTGGGCCGCGGCTGCTACTTCCTCATCCACCCCGTCGCGCCGGGCCAGGTCTACTGGGCGCTGGGCATCGCCGCCGACCAGAGCGGCGTCCGCTTCGACGACGAACTGGAGCAGGTACGGCGACGCGTCTCCGGCTGGCACGACCCGATCCCCGCCCTCCTGCAGGCCACACCGCCCGAACAGGTCCGCCACCTCGACATCCACGACCTACCCGAGCTGCCCGCCTACACCAGCGGCCGGATCGCCCTGCTCGGCGACGCCGCCCACGCCATGAGCCCCGATCGCGGACAAGGCGCGGGACAGTCGATCGAAGACGCCGTCGTCCTGGCCGCCGCCCTGGCCGGCGACGCTTCCGTACCCGCGGCGCTGAACGCCTACGATGCCCAGCGCCGCCCCCGCACCCAGGCCACCGCCCGCAACGCCCGCCAGGCCGGTCTTCAAGTGATCAACGCCGGGCCGATCGCCCACGCCCTGACCGCTCTCGCCCTCCGGCTCACTCCCTCAACGCTGTGGGCGCGCCTCGCTCCCCGCACGCTCGGCCCCCTGTGGGACTGGACACCCCCGACCCTGCCGGCAACGCCTGACGCACTCCCGCATAGCTGACCCGCCGAGTCTCCCCGAAGGCCGAGCTGCCCGAACTCGAAACCGTCACCAACCAGCGTGAACGCCACGATGCCCAGTGAAGGTGATCAAGGACGCGGCCCGTATCCGCCGTACTTCGGTGGCACCCGTATTGCGGGCGTCGGGGGTGCTCAGTTCGCCTGGACGATTCCGGGGCTGTGCGGATCACCCAAATCCGCCGCCGGGGTTGGGCGACAGGACGATTCCGTCGTCCCGGACCGGTGACACGCTGGCAGGACCGGCGAAGGGAGCGGTCTGGTGCGGGTGTACATCTCCATCGACATGGAAGGCGTGGCGGGCATCGCCACGATGGACCAGGTGGTGCGCGGCGGCACCGGCTACGTCCGCGCGCAACGGCTGATGACCGGCGAGGCCAACGCCGCCATCGAGGGCGCCTTCGCGGCGGGCGCGCAGAGCGTGCTCGTCAACGACAGCCACGGCACCATGGACAACCTCCTGCACGAGGAACTGGATCCGCGTGCCCGGATCGTCTTCGGCTCGCCCAAGCTCGACTGCATGGCGGAGGGCGTCTCCGCCGACCACGACGTCGCGCTGTTCCTCGGCTACCACGCGGCGGCGGGCTCGCCCGGCGTGCTCTCCCACACCTACTCCTCCCACTTCAACGAGGTGCGGGTGAACGGCCGGGTGGTGTCGGAGGCCGAGGTCAACGCGTTGCAGGCGGCGACGGTGGGGGTTCCGGTCGGGCTGCTCACCGGGGACGACGTGATCTGCGCGGTCGCGGCCGAGTCCTTCCCGGGGGTCAGGACGGTGGAGGTCAAGGTGGCCCACGGACACACGGCCGCCGACAGCCTGTCGCCGTCCGAGGCGCGGCGGCTCATCAGGGCGGCGGCGGAGGAGACCGTACGGGGAGCCGGGGAGCTCCAGCCGTTGCCGTTGCCGGAGCGGCTGGAGCTGGAGATCGACATGCCGAGCACCCCTGCGGCCGAACTCGGCGCGCAGATCCCCGGCGTACGGCGCATCGCGGACAAGACGCTGGCCGCCGTCTTCGAGACGCCGCGCGAGCTGCTGGGCTGCGTCATGGTCTGCTACCAGATGGCCGCCGAGGCGATGACCAGCCGAATGGCCCTCTTCGGCCGCCGCTGAAGCCGTCCGCCGAGCGCTCGGCAACCCGATCACGGCCTCCCCTGGCGGGAACGGCGGCAGGGGCCTCGGATGCTCCTGGACGACTCGCTGTGCCGCCGTCCCGTCAGCGCAGGGCAGGGACGACCTCGCGGGCCAGTCGCTCGATCTGCTCGTCCCGTCCGTCGCCGACCGGCATGAGGTTGAAGGCTGTGAAACCGAGGTCCTGGAAGCCTCGCAGGGCGTCGCAGAGGAAGGCGGGCGAGCCGACGAGTGCGCCGGCGTCCGGCTCGGCCTTCTCGTCGACGCGTCGGGGGCACCCGGCGGCAGCGTCCGGCTGACCGAGCTGGCCGAGCACATGAAGTGGTCCAAGAGCCGCCTGTCGCACCACCTGACCCGCATGCAACAGCGGGGCCTGGTCACCCGCCGCGAGCACCCCTCCGACGGGCGGGGCGCGGTCATCGCGCTCACCGACGACGGGCTGCGCACGATCGGGGAAGCCGCTCCCGGCCATGTCGCCTCGGTGCGCAAGCACTTCATCGACCTGCTGACGCCGGAGCAGATCGAGGCCATCGGCGACATCTCGTGGACCGTGGTCGAGCGGCTGAACCGGGCCTGACCGCACACCACCGGCGCCAGGACCCGGGGCTCGCCGGTCGCGTCGAGCAGCTCGCTGCGGTGAGCTGCTCGACGCGACCGGGCCCGTACACCGGTTGCCCAGTGCGGGCGGTGGCCGCGCGTGGTGGGCCTGGTCGGGCGGACTGCACCCGGCTCAGCAGCGCCACGGGAACAGGAGGGTCCCGGGCGTCCGAGAATCCCGGGTCACCGTCCCCCGCGACGGTCCGGCCGACCAAACCCCTCGCGCGGTCACGGATGGGAGGTTCAGGCGATCACCCTCCACCGCACACCGGACAACCGGAGTCATCTGTGTTTCATGTCCGAAACTCTGGCAAAGGCCCGCATGGATCGTGCATGGAACGTGCATGGATCATCCGCCTCCAAGTGTTGATCATGCGGAACGCCGTGCACTAGCGTCTGACCATGCCCTTCGCGGGGGTCCGGGCCGACGCCCTCGGCCCGCTGGCAGTCGAGGTGGACGGTCGGGACGTGGTTCTGACCGCACGGCAGCGCGCACTGCTGTCCGCGCTGCTGCTCGACCTCGGCCGCGTGGTCTCGGTGGAGCGCCTGGCCGACCGCCTGTGGGGCGAGGACCTGCCCGCCGCACCCGCCGCCCGGATCCGCGCGCTGGTCGCCGAGGTGCGCCGCGCCCTCGGCCCGTACGGCCCGGCCGCCGTCGTGACGCGCAGCCCCGGCTACCTGGTGCCCGCGAACGCGGTGGAGGCGGTCGCCGACACCTTCGAGGACCTGGTGAGACAGGCCGCGGCGACGGGCGGGCTGAACCGGTACGACGCGGCGCTGGCGCTGTGGCGCGGCGAGCCGTACCAGGATCTGAACGGTCCGGAGGCGGAGGTGGAGCGGCAGCGGCTGCGCGAGGCGCGGGCGGCGGTGGCGGAGTGCCGGGCGGGTGCCCTGTCCGAGCTGGGCCGTCACCCGGAGGCGATCGCGGAGCTGGCCCGGCTGCTGATCGAGCATCCGCTGCGCGAGCGTCCCCATCTGATGCTGATGCGGGCGCTGCGGGAGACGGGCAGGCTGTCGGAGGCGCTGGAGGTCTACGAGGGGCTGCGCCGCAGGCTCGTCGACGAGCTGGGCGCGGAGCCGGGCCCCGAGGCGCGGCGGCTGCACCAGGAACTGCTCCAGGAGACCTCGGACGCGGGCGGGCCGGAACTGGTGCCGCGCCAGCTCCCCCCGGCGACCGCCCGGTTCGTCGGCAGGGACGCGGAGCTGAAGGACCTGGACGACAGCGGCGTCACGCTGGTCGTCGGCCCGGCCGGGGTGGGCAAGACGGCGCTGGCCCTGCACTGGGCGCACCGGGCGGCCGGGCGTTACCCGGACGGGCAGCTCTTCCTCGACCTGCGCGGGTTCGACCAGGGCGAGCCGATGCGGCTGGAGGAGGCGCTGCCGCTGCTGCTGCAGGGCCTCGGGGTCGCCTCCAAGGACGTGCCGGTCGCCCTGGACGGGCAGGTGGCCCTGTACCGCTCCCTGCTGGCGGGCAAGCGGGTGCTCATCGTGCTGGACGACGCGGCCGAGCCCGCCCAGGTGCGCAGGCTGCTGCCCACCCACCCGGGCTGCCGGGTGCTGGTGACCAGCCGCGACCGGCTCGGCGCGCTGGTCGCGCTCGACGGGGCGGAGCGGCTGACGCTCGACGCGCTCACCCGGCAGGACGCGCTGAGCCTCGTGGCCAGGGTCGCGGGCGCGCGGCGGCTGCGGGACGAGCCGGAGGAGGCGGCCCGGCTCGTGGAGCTGTGCGACCGCTCGCCGCTCGCGCTGTCGATCGCGCTGTCGTGGATCGGGGAGCACGACCACCGCACGATCGGCGGGTATGTCCGGCTGCTGGCGGAGCAGGGACGGCTGGCGCGGCTGCGGGTCGAGGGCGACGAGAGCGTCGCCGTACGGGCCGCTCTGGATCTGTCGCACGAGACGCTCGCGCCCGCCGCGCGCCGGATGTTCCGCCTGTACGGCCTGGCCCCCGGAACCGGCCTGTCGAGCACGGCCGCCGCCGCGATGGCGGGCCTCACCCCGGCCGAGGCCGACGAACTGCTGGGCGCGGCGGCCCGCGTGCACCTGCTGCGCGAGTCCGGCCCCGGCCGGTTCACCGCCCACGACCTGGTGGCCGAGTACGCCGCCGAGCGGGCCAGGGAGGACGAGCACGTGGCCGCGCGCGAGGCGGCGCTGCGCCGCCTGTTCGACCACTACCTGCACGCGGTGGTCAGGGCGACGCGGGTGTGCGGGTTCGACGGGCCGAAACTGCCCTACGAGCCGCAGGACGGTCTCCAGCCGGTGTTCGCGGACGCGGCGGAGGCCACCGCCTGGCTGGATGCCGAGTGGGACAACCTGGTGGCCGTCGTCTCCCACGCCGCCGCCCACGGACCGGCGGCGTACGCGTGGCGGCTGGTGGAGGCCCTTCAGGACCCGCTGCACCACCTGCGCACCCAGGGGGAGTGGACGCGGATCGCCGAGGTGGGGCTGGCAGCGGCACGAGGCGCCGACGACCTGCACGGCCAGGCGGCCATGCACTACTCGCTGGGGCTGGCCAGGTGGCGCATGACGGACCTGCCGGGCGCGCGCCGCGAGTACGAGCGGGCGCTCGCGTTGTCGGCGGCGGCCGGCTGGACGCGGGGGGAGGCGGCGGCGCTCCAGGGCTGCGGCGTGGTCCTCAAACAGTCGGGACGGCCGCGCGAGGCGATCGGGAAGTACGAGCGGGCGGTGCGGATCCACCGCGAGCTGGGCTCGATCAGGGCGGAGTCGCGCGGCCTGAACAACCTGGCGGTCGCGCACCTCATGCTGGCCCGGCTGGATCGTGCGGAGGACTGCCTGCGCGCCGCGCTCAAGCTCACCCGCCGGTCGGGCGACCGGCATCTGACGGCGTTGACGCTGGTCAACGTGGCGCTGGTACGGCAGCAGCAGGCCCGATTCCCGGAGGCGCTGGAGGCGCTCGGCGAGGCCCTGGACGTGTGCGCCGGCGGGCTGCGGTTCGCGGCGGGCGTCACCCACGAGACCTTCGGCTGGGTGTACCTCGACCTCGGCGACGACGACCTGGCGGCGGCGGAGTTCTCGCGCGCGCTGGAGCTCGCGCAGGAGGTGGAGAACCGGCGCGGGGAGATCGCCGCGCGGGCGGGCCTGTCGGCGCCCGCGCTCGGGAGGGGCGCGCGGGAGGAGGCGCTCGGTCACCTGCGGCGGGCCCGTGACCTGGCCGAACGTACCGGGACGGGCTTGGACCTGGTGCTGGTGGGGCTGGTCTCCGCCCATCTTCACGCGGGCGCGTACGAGCGCGCCCTGGCCGACGCGGAGGAGGTGCTGGCGCTGGCGCTGACCGCGAGTCCGCTGCTGGTGCCGAGGGCGCACACCCTGCGCGCGGCGGCGCTGCTGGGGCAGGGGCGGGCGCGGGAGGCGCTGGCGGCGGCCGGGGAGGCGCTGGCCCGCGCCCGCCGCTCGGGGCAGCGGCTGGAGGAGGCCCGCGCGCTGAACGCCCGCGCCGACGCCCTCGAACGCCTCGAAGAAGCCGGTGCCGCAGCGGACCGAGAACGGGCGGCGGCGCTTTTCACGGAAATAGGCGTCACCTGATATCAGGATATGTCGTGTATTGCGGCAAACACGCGCTGACCTGCGTGGACATTCTCCCGGATTCACGATCTCATGATCCCGATCCGTTTCCTGGAAGAGGAGAATCGCGTGCGCAAAACGCGGAAAACCACGAAAATCGCCGTCGCATTCGCGGCGGCGATTGCTTTTGCTGCGGTGGATGCGGGTTCGTCCGCCGCGGCCCCGGAGCCCGAGTCACGCGGCATCCGCGTCACCCGCTTCCTCGGCGAGCAGCGGCTGCCGCACCGGACGCTGTTCGAGGGCACCACCGTGGGCGGCCTGTCCGGCCTCGACCGCGACCCCCGCACCGGCACCTGGTACCTCATCTCCGACGACCGCTGGCGCTACAACCCGGCCCGCTTCTACACCGGGCAACTGGACATCGACCCGGCGACCGGCGCGTTCACCGGGGTCCGGCTCACCGGCGTCACCACCCTGCGGCGTCCGGACGGCAGCGCCTACCCCGCCTACGGCCAGGCGGACGCGGCCGACCCCGAGACGATCAGGTACGACCCGCACCGCCGCGCCCTGCTCTGGGGCCACGAGGGCGACCGTCCTGACGCGGAGCGTCCGAACATCCCGCTGTCGCAGCTGTTCCTGCGCTGGACCAGCACCGGCGGGCGCCACCTCGGCGAGGTGCCCGTCCCACGCAACCTGCACCTGACCACCACGGACAAGGGCCCGCGCCGCAACTTCGGCTTCGAGGGCCTGGCCTTCGCTCCGCACCGGATCGCCGCCGTGATCGAGGGCCCGCGCCACGAGGACGGCCGGCCGCCCACGGTCGAGCGCGGGGCGCCTACCCGGATCACGGTATGGGACCGGTCCGGGCGGGTGCTCGGCCAGTACGCCTACCAGATCGACAAGCTGCCCGCCGCGCCGATCCCGCCGACCGGCACCACCGACTCGGGGGTCTCGGAGATCCTGGCCGTCGACGACCACCGCTACCTCGTGCTGGAGAGGTCGTGGATCGAGGGGGTCAACTACCGGGTCAAGCTGTACGAGATCGACCTGCGCGGGGCGTCGAACATCCTGAGCCGCGACAGCCTGTCGAGCGGACGGCCCTACCGGGCGGTCTCCAAGCGGCTGGTGCTCGACCTCGACTCGCCCGCTCCGACGCAGAACCTGGAGAGCCTCTCGTGGGGGCCGAGGCTGCGCACGGGGGAGTGCACGCTGGTGATCGGCTCGGACGACAACTTCGACGAGCGGGAGGTCACGCAGTTCCAGGCCTACGCCGTACGCGGGTGCCGGTCGTAGCCGCTCGCGGCGCCCCGACGCCCGGGTCGGCGTCACCGTAGGAAACAGCTCCGGGCGGTCACGTGTTCGTGGCGCCCGGAGGCTTTCGCGTCCGGCGGACCGGGGTCAGGCGGCGACCGGCAGGTGCAGGAAGCCTCGGATCGAGGCCGACGGCCGTGGCTGCGCGTCTCCCGCGCTCCGGAGTCCGGGCAGCCGGGCGGCCAGCGCCCGCAAGGCGATCTCCCCCTCGATGCGGGCCAGTTGCGCCCCCAGGCAGTAGTGGACCCCGCTGGCGAAGGCGAAGTGCTCCGGGCCGCCCGTGCGGGTGATGTCGAAGACGTGCGCGTCGTCGTAGACCTCGGGGTCGCGGTTGGCCGCCGCCAGGAGGACGAGGACGCGCGTGTCCTTGCGGATCGGCAGTCCGCCCAGTTCCGTCCTGCGCTGCGCCATCCGGCCGGTGAACGGGACGGGTGGGTCGAAGCGCAGGATCTCCTCCACCGCCCCGGCCGCCAGGTCCGGGTCACGCCGCAGCAGGTCCCACTGCTCGGGGTGGCGGCCGAACCGGTGGACGCCGTTGCCGATGAGGTTCACGGTGGTCTCGAACCCGGCGATGAGCAGCAACTGGCAGGTGGAGACCAGCTCGTCCGCCGTGATCCGCTCGCCGTCGACCGCGCTCACGAGGACGCTGATCACGTCGTCGCCCGGGTCGGCCCGGCGGCGCTCCATCAGCTCCGTGAACAGCCTGCGCATGGCGAGCATCGCCGCGTCGAACTCCGCCTGCTCGCGCGTGGTCAACCGCCCGTCCAGAGCCTGGCCGGTGAGCGCGCCGTAGCGGGCGAACTCCCCGCGCCGGTCCTCCGGGATGCCCAGCAGTTCGCTGATGACCGTGATCGGCAGTGGCGTCGCGAACTCGGTGATCAGGTCGAAGGGCCGCTCGCCGATCCGATCCAGCAGTCGCTCGGTGGTCTGCTCGATCCGGGCCCGGAACTCGTTGATCAGCTTGGGGCGGAACGCCGGTGCGACCAGGCGCCGCAGCCGGCTGTGGTCGGGAGGGTCCAGTTCCAGCAGGGAGGGTGCCGTACCGATGGGCAGCGCCTGGTCGGCGGGCAACCGTCCGGCCGAGTCGCGCATCCCGAACTCCGGGCCGCGCAGGACCCGCGAGCACAGCTCGTGGGAGGACACCGCGGCGTAGCCGAGCGGGCTCCGGTAGACGGGGCCGCGCTCACGGAGGCGTTCGTAGATCGGCCACGGGTCGCGTCGTGGCAGGAGGAGCTGGGCGGCGGGATCGCCGCAGGCGGCCAGCGTGCGTGCTGCCGCCCGGATCGCCAGATCCTTGATCGCGGACATACTTCCTCCTCAGGTGCTGTCAGTGCGACTTCGAGTGCCCTCCCGGCGGCGTGCCGATGCCGCCCAGCAGGGTCATCACCACCAGGTCCGGCGCGTCCAGCGGCGCCAGCCTGCCTTGCGTGATCGCTTCCCAGGCGCTGTAGACCAGGCTGTTGAAGGTCAGGACCGCCCACCACACGGGTGCCTCGGCACGGAAGATCCCGGCCTGCTGCCCGGCGCGGAACAGCAGCTCGACCGGGGCGTCGAAGGTCTGGACCCGGGCCGTGAGCCCTTCGTCCAGCTCCAGCGACGGCTGGCACACCAGGAACTGGATGCGGGGGCCCAGCGGGATGACCAGGGTGACCAGGCGCCGCAGGGCCTCCAGCGCCTGCTCGCCCGGCACGTCCAGGTGGGCCTCGACGTAGGCCTTGTCCAGCCGGTCCATCGCGTCGTGCGCGACCGCCACGAGCATCGCCTGGCGGGTCGGGTAGCGCTTGGTGATCGTGGTGCGTCCCAGGCCCGCGGCGGCGGCGATGTCGGCCATGGAGGCGGAAGGATCGGCGATGAGCACTTCGGTGGCGACGTCGAGGATGGACTGCCGGATGCGGGACGCACGTGACCCTTCATGACCGATCATGATGCTAAGTGTACAACGTTGTCCCCCTTGGGACGCAAGTGTTCCGGCATCTGGAGGACGCCTCGCCGGATGTTGGGTAATCCCTATAAAGCCGATAGGAAATATTGACTTAGCAGGATATGAGATCTAATGTCGGGATTTATGGGCACTGGTTATCTTCTGACTGGAACGCTGGAATGACCGACACGCTGCCCGAGCAGGGCATCGCCGCGGAACCGTTCAGGCAGGCGCTCGCCGTCCACGCCAGTGGTGTCGTGGTGATCACCGCGCGCTGCGGAGCGGAACCCGTCGGACTGACCGCCACCTCCTTCTCCTCCGTCAGCCTCGAACCACCCCTCGTCTCCTTCTACGTCGACAGCTCCTCCACCACCTGGCCGAGGCTGCGCACCGCCGATCACTTCGCGGTCAACATCCTCTCCAGCGATCAAGCAGACCTCGCCGCCCGCTTCGCGCGCAGGGGCGTCGACCGGTTCGAGGGCACCCGCTGGCAGCCGGGGCCGTTCGGCGCCCCCCTTCTTCAGGACGTCTCGGCACACCTGGTCTGCCTGCCGTACGAGCGGGTCGAGGTCGGTGACCACATCCTGGTCGCCGGGCTGGTCGCCCAGGCCCGGGTGCACACACCGGGCCGTCCCCTCCTGTACCACCAGGGCCGCTTCGGGCGGTTCCTTGCCCATCCGGAAACCTAGACGCTGGAGCGGCCGAAATGACGCGCAAGCAGGTTCACCTGGCGGCGCACTTCCCCGGCGTGAACAACACCACGGTCTGGTCCGACCCGCGTTCGGGCAGCCAGATCGACTTCTCCTCCTTCGTCCACCTGGCGCGGACGGCGGAACGGGCCGGATTCGACTTCTTCTTCCTCGCGGAAGGGCTCCGGCTGCGCGAGCTCAAGGGCCGCATCCACGATCTCGACGTCGTGGGCCGCCCGGAGTCGCTCACCGTTCTGTCCGCCCTCGCCGCCGTCACCGGGCGACTCGGGCTCGCCGGTACGGTCAACGCCACCTTCAACGAGCCCTACGAACTGGCCAGGCGGCTGTCCACACTCGACCATCTGAGCGAGGGCCGGGCCGGGTGGAACGTCGTCACCACCTCCGACGCCTTCACCGGCGAGAACTTCCGCAGAGGCGGCTACCTCGACCACGCCGACCGCTACGAGCGGGCGGCCGAGTTCGTCCGGCTGTCCCGCGCCCTGTGGGACTCCTGGGAACCGGACGCGCTCGTCGCCGACCCGGACGCCGGCCGCTTCGTCCGCGAGGGCGCCATCGGCACCGTCTCCCATGAGGGCAGGCACTTCACCGTCGAAGGCCGCTTCTCCACGCCCCGCAGCCCGCAGCGGCACCCGGTCATCATCCAGGCGGGGGACTCCGAGCAGGGCAGGGAGTTCGCCGCCGCCCACGCCGACGTGATCTTCAGCGCGCACCGCTCGCTGGAGGACGGCCGGGCGTTCTACGCCGACGTCAAACGCCGCCTCGGCGGGTACGGCCGCGCCCGAGGCTCCCTGAAGATCATGCCGGGCGCCACGTACGCGCTCGGCGACACCGAGGCCGAGGCCGCCGAGAACGCCGCCGAGATCCGCCGGGCCCAGGTCGGCCCGCAGACCGCCATCGCCCACCTGGAACAGGTCTGGGGCCGTGACCTGTCCGCCTACGATCCCGACGGCCCGCTGCCCGACCTCGAACCCGACCTGTCCGGCGAACTCGCCCAGGGCCGGGTCCGCGTCATGGACCGGGCCGCCGTCGCCGCCAAGTGGCGGGCGCTGGCCGCCGAGCGCGGGCTGAGCATCCGCGAACTGGTCATCGAGGTCAGCGGCAGGCAGACCTTCGTCGGTACGCCGGAGAGCGTCGCCAGGCAGATCGACGAGTACGTCCAGGCGGACGCCGCCGACGGCTTCATCCTCATCCCGCACCTGACGCCGGGCGGGCTCGACGACTTCGCCGACCGGGTCGTCCCGATCCTCCAGGAACGCGGCGTGTTCCGTACCGGCTACCGGGGCACCACCCTGCGCGACCACCTCTTCGGCCCGTCCGCCGCCCCGGCCGCGGCCGACGTCGTCGAGATCGCGCCCGCCGTCGCGGTCGGAAATGTTCAGACTGTCGTGAGGGAGGGGCGATGACGCTGCATCTCGCTGTCGCGCTGGACGGCGCCGGATGGCATCCCGCCGCCTGGCGGGAGCACGGGCTGACCGCCAGGTCGATCTTCTCCGCGCGGCACTGGGCCGCCCAGGTGGTCGAGGCCGAGCGCGGGCTGCTCGACTTCGTCACCTTCGAGGACGGGTTCGGGCTGCAGTCCACGCTGCCCGACGGGCCGGACGACCGTACGGACCAGGTGAGGGGGCGCTTCGACGCGGTGCTGCTGGCCGCCAGGCTGGCCCCGCTCACCAGCCGGATCGGGCTGGTGCCGACGGCCACCACCACCCACACCGAGCCGTTCCACGTCGCCGTCGGCATCGCGACGCTCGACCACGTGAGCGGTGGCCGGGCCGGGTGGCGGCCGCAGGTGTCCCCGCGGGCCGGGGACGCGCGGCACTTCGGGCGCAAGGAGATCCCGCCGCTGGCGACCCTGCTGAATCGTCCGGGTGGCGCGGACCTGGCGGCGTTCCCGCACGTCAGAGAGCTGTTCGCGGAGGCCGCCGACGCGGTCGAGGTCGCCAGGCGGCTGTGGGACAGCTGGGAGGACGACGCCGAGATCCGCGACGTCGCCACCGGCCGCTTCGTGGACAGGGACCGGCTGCACGCCGTCGACTTCAGCGGCCCGCACTTCTCGGTCAAGGGGCCGTCGATCACGCCACGGCCGCCGCAGGGGCAGCCGGTGGTGACGGCGCTGGCGCACTCGCGGCTGCCGTACGAGTTCGCCGCGAGCAGCGCGGACGTCGTGTACGTCACGCCGCAGTCGGCGGAGGACGCCCGTGCGATCGTGGGCGAGGTCAGGGAGCTGTCGGCGGAGCTGAAGATCTTCGCCGATCTGCTCGTCGTCCTCGGTCCCGACGCCGCGCGGCGAAAGGCCAGGCTGGACGAGCTGGACGGGGCCGAGCTCCGCTCCGACGCGCTGGTCTTCACCGGAACCGTGAAGGAACTGGCCGACCTGCTGCTGGAATGGCGGCGGGCCGGGATCGAGGGGTTCCGGTTGCGGCCGGGTGCGGTGCCGTACGATCTGCGGCAGATCGCCAGGGGGCTGACGACCGAGTTGCGGGCGCGGGGGGCCTTCAGACGCAGTTACGAGGCCGCGACGCTGCGCGGGCTGCTCGGGTTGCCGCGCCCGGCGAGCAGGTACGCCCACGCCCGCTGAGGAACCGTCCGCTTGGGGCCGTCGCCGAGTCTCGCCGGCGACGGCCCCGGGCGGAGGTCCTTCACGCGCGTGCGGCCCTGGCGGTTCTGGCGGCGGGCTTGACGGTCTTGGCGCCGTTCTTGGGCGCGGCGGCGCGTCGCTTGGTCGCGGCGGCAGCGGCGGCGGCGCGCTGGACGTGGATGATCGCGCCACGGGCGTCGTACTCGTGGGCCGCCTCCTCGTCGAACCAGCGTCCGCCGTCGCCGAGGTAGCGGAAGGCGTAGGAGTTGCCGTGCGGCACGGCGACGGCGACGCGGTACTGTCCGTCCGCTCCCAGCGTCATCGGGTGCGCGAACGGGTCCCAGCCGTTGAAGTCGCCGACGACGGAGACGGGGCCGACCTCAGCGGGGAGGGTGAAGAGAATCTCCACCTGTCCCTTTCTGTTGGATTTGCCATGAGTGAACATGCTTCCCCCGAATGGAGCTGTATGGGCTATTGCCGCGGTGAGTCATACCCTCAGGTCAGGCCGGTGATTTGTTGATCTCCACGAACTTTAGTGGTCCCATGGCGGAGAATTCCTGAAATGGGCTATGGAGCGAGGGACGCCAGGTCCCCCGTGCACCGTCGGTGCTCGGCGTGCTCCCAGTCGACGTCGGCGCCGACCACCACCACGCCGCCGTCGGTGACCATGAACCGCTCGCGGTCGCGCTCGGGGTCCAGGCCGATGCGGGCGCCGTCGGGGATGACCGCGTTCCTGTCCACGATCGCCCGCCGTACGACGGCGTCGCTGCCCACCCGGACGTTCTCCATGAGCACCGTGTCCTCCACCAGCGCCCGAGCCTGTACGGTCACCCTCGGCGACAGCACCGACCGCTGGATGACCGCGTCACCGGTGACCACCACGCCCGGCGAGACGATCGCGTCGACCACCCGCCCCGCGCGCTCCTCCTTGCCCCGCAGGAACTTCACCGGTGACAGCTGGTCGTGGCAGGTGCGGATGGGCCAGCGCTCGTTGTGCAGGTCGAAGGTGGGCTCGGGCGCGACCAGGTCCATGTGGGCGGCGTAATAGGCGTCCAGGGTGCCGACGTCCCGCCAGTAGCCGCGCTCGCGCTCGCGGGCCCCCGGCACCGTGTTCCTGGCGAAGTCGTAAACATCGGCTCGGCCAGCATTAACGATCATTGGGATGATATTTCCGCCAACATCATGTCTACTAGCGACATCCAGGGCATCGGCGGACACGGCGTCGATCAGGGCCTGTGTCCTGAAGATGTAGTTGCCCATCGAGGCGTAGATCTCGTCCGGTGAATCCCGCAACCCCGTCGCGTTCTCGGGCTTCTCCGCGAAACGAGTGATCCGCCGCCCCTCGTCGTCGGTCTCGATCACCCCGAACTGCGACGCCAGCGTCAGCGGCTGCCGCGTCGCGGCCACCGTGACGTCCGCGCCCGACTCCACGTGCTGGGCCACCATCTGCTCCGGATCCATGCGGTAGACATGGTCGGCGCCGAAGACCAGCACGTGGTCGGGCAGGTCCTCGCGGATCAGGTGCAGGTTCTGGAACAGCGCGTCCGCCGACCCGGAGAACCACTCCGGGCCCAACTGCGTCTGCGCGGGGACGGGCGCGATGTAGTGCCCCATGAGCGGCGACAGCCGCCACCCCTCGGTGATGTACCTGTCAAGGCTGTGGCTCTTGTACTGCGTCAGAACTGCGATCTTGAAAAAGCCGGCGTTGGTCAGATTGGACAGCACGAAATCAATCAGTCTGAACATTCCGCCGAACGGCACCGCCGGCTTGGCTCTGGCCCCCGTGAGCGGCAACAGCCGCCTGCCCTCTCCACCGGCCAGCACTATCGCCAGGACTCGTCGTGAGGTCATGGGGGAGACCATATCCGGCACATTCTCCGACTTATCGCAAGAGCTTTCTCGGTCCGGCCCATAGCTCTGCAAAACCATCTACGTGCGACGTACTGGGCCGGTTCGAGAGTCACCCCGCGTTGATCGCCTTGCTGCCGTCCTCCCAGCGGTTGCCGCTCCACACGTTGCCGCTCGCGGCGCTGTCGAAGTACGCCGTCGGGCCGTAGAAACCGCACCTGCCGAACAGGCGCTTGCTGAACACGTTGTCCTTGATGACGACGTTGTACGGCGAGTACGGGTGCCCGTTGTGCTTGGCGCCGCCGTAGATGCAGTAGCCGCCGCCCGCGAGCAGGTTGTCGGTGACGGTGACGTCGTGGATCGGGCCGAAGACCGCGCTGAGGATGATCGCCGAGGTCTGGCGCTCCGGGTTGAGCACGGTGTTGTGCTTGATCACCAGCTTGTTCGGGCCGCTGTTGCCGTTGGTCTGGATGCCGTCGGTATGGTCACCCGGCTCCGCCTGCCACAGGTCGTGGATGTAGTTGTCCTCGATCAGCCCGGACGCGGCCATGATGGCGGCGTTCGAGGTCGAGTGGATGTCGTTGCGGCGGACCGTCATCTGGCCGTTGCCGCCGTTCCAGATGCCGATGTCCAGCTTGTCCTTGCGGTTGGAGGCGATCTCGCAGTTCTCCACGGTCAGGTTGGAGAAACCGGGGCGCAGCTTGATGGCCCAGTAGCCCTTGGTGATGATCCGGCAGTTCCGGAACGTCACGTTGTTGGCGTAGACGTCGAAGCTGTCGGTGACCTCGACCCCGTCGAAGACGGCGCCGTGCTCCTTGATCTCGCCGCCCTTGATCTTCCGGAAGGAGGTGGTGGTCGGGCCGGTGTTGCTCGCGTCGGGGAAACCGGCGAGCGGGGGCGGGGTGACCGTACGGGTGGGGGTGGGTTTGTTCGTCGGGGTCGGCGAGACCGTGGGACGGCCGGTCGTCGTCGGCGTCACGGTCGGACGGCCGGTGGACGTGGGGCGGCCTGTCGGCGTCGGCCGGACAGTGGACGTCGGCCGGCTGGTGGTGGTCGGTCGGCTGGTGGACGTCGGCGACACCGTCGGCCTGCTTGTCGGGGTCGGCGACACCGTCGGGCGGTTCGTCGGCTTGCTCGTCGGGGTCGGGGAAGGGTTGCCGCTGGGGGTCGGTGAGGCCGTGGGGCGGTTCGTGGGGGTCGGTGTCGTGGTCTGCTGGTACTCGAAGATCACGTCGGCGAAGTAGTTGAACCGCGCCGGGTTGGAGCGGGCGGGGAAGCGCGGGGTGCGGCCGTAGGCGTACACGCCGTTGCGGTCGGCGGGCGCGGTGAGCGGACCTGAGACGATCGGGGTGGCGAAGCCGCCGCGCTGCGCGAGGTACACGCCGTTCCTGGTGTGGTACGACGCGACGTAGACGGCGCCCGCCCGCACCGGCACCGGCGTGGCGAACCGCGCGCTCTGCCAGCCCGTCCGGGTCTCGCCGGTGAAGCGGACCCGGGCCAGCGGCCGGCCCAGGGCGTCCCACAGCGTGCCCACGTGGGTGCCGCGCTCGCCGCGCGCCTTGTAGAAGCGGATCCCGGCGATCCGGCCGTCGCGGTCGGCGGTGAAGCGCACGCCGAGTTCGACCGGGAGCCGCTCCCTCTTGCGCTCCGCCCAGACGGGCCCGTCGTCCCACAGGCTGGCCTGCTGCGGCTTGGCGTGCTGGGGGGTGGCGGGCTGCGGGTCTGCGGGTTCGTGCGCGAGCGCGCCGGTCGTTGGGGCGGCGACGAGGACGGCGGCGATGAACGCGCCGAGCGCCAGTCGCGATCTTCTTTGGGCCACGGTTCGACGCTCCGTTATTTGAGGGTATCCGAATTTATTCTTTTGAGATATCCCCTAAAAGGGTCGTTTCTGTTTTCCCGGTGGCAGAGCTTACAGATGTTGCGGTGCCGTACACGGGAAATGTGAATTTCTTCTTTCCGTCCTCCCTCCCCCGTGGGAGGGAGGACCGGAATCGCCCGCACCGGCGATGTGGGCTGACCTGCCGGAACCCGAGGATTGCCGCCATGAACACACGCCTCGCCTTCCTCGCCGCCCCCGTCCTCGTCTTCGCCTACGGCGCCATCCGCATTCTCGACGGCCTCGACGGCAGCTACGGCCCCGGCCTCGCCTGGACCACCGGGCACCTGGCCTTCATGGCGGCACTCGTCCTCTACGTCCCGATCTTCGGGGAACTCCGGCGGATGGCCGGGCGCGGTGCCGTCGCCACCGTCTCCGCGGCCCTCGGGGTCGTCGGCGTCGCGGTGCTGCTCGTGCAGTTCGGCATCGACATCGTGGTCGGGTTCATGTCCGAGGACAGGGCCGGGATGAGCACCCTGTTCGGGCAGATCCAGGAGGTGCCCGGAGTGAGTTTCGCGATCTACGCAGTACTGCCGTTACTCTTCTACCTCGGCCAGCTCGCCCTGATCGTCCAGCTCGGCGTGACGCGCAGGATCAAGCCGTGGATCCCGGTCGTCTTCCTCGTCCATATGGCGCTGCCGTTCGTCGCCAAGGACCTCATCGCCGTCAGCGCCGCCGTCCTGCTGATCTCCTTCGTCGCGCTCTCGCGGCAGGTCGAGGCGCCCCCTTCCCGGACCCCCGCTGTCGCGTCGACCTGAGCAGAGGGCAAGATGCAGTCCGTGTCAGAGATTCAGGTGTTCGCCAGGTTCCGCCGGTGGCTGGGCGGTCTGCCGCCGATCCGGGTGGACCTCGCGATCACGGCCGCGGTGATCGTCCTGCACCTCTGGCCGTTCATCAGCCGGCACAATCCGTTCGGCGTCCCCTGGCACTGGTGGGGCTACGTCGTCGTGGTGGCCGCGTCGCTGCCGCTGATCTGGCGGCGCCGCGCCCCCGTGCCCGTGCTCCTGGCGAACGTCTGCACGTTCGTGCTGTACGACTTCGTCGAAGTGGTCCCCGCCCAGCCCATCACGTACGGCGGGCTGATCGCCCTCTACACGGTGGCCGCCTACTCCAGACTCTGGGTGCGGGTGCCCGCGCTGGTCGTCGTGACGGTCGGCGGCGTCTGGGCGGTCGGTTCGGCGGAGACCGCGCTGCGCGGCCTGGTGCAGTTCGCCGCCGCGTACGCCATCGGCAGGGCCGCCGCCTCCGCCCGCGCCCACGCCGCCGCCCTGGAGGAGCGGGCCGCCCAACTGGTCCGCGAACGCCAGGTCGAGGCCGAGCGGGCCGCCGAACGCGAACGGGCCAGGATCGCCCGCGACATGCACGACATCCTCGCCCACGCCGTCAGCCTCATGGTCGTGCAGGCCGAGGCCGGACCCGTGGTCGTACGGCACGACCCGGACAAGGCAGAGGCCGCATTCGACGCCATCGCGGAGGCGGGCCGCGACGCGATGGTCCAGCTCAGGCGGGTGCTCAAAGTGTTGAAAGAAGAAGAGGGACCGAGGGCGCCGCAGCCTGCGGTCTCCGCCATCGAATTCCTGGCCGCCCAGGTCAGGGAGACCGGGCTGGAGGTGGTCTACTCCAGCACCGGCGAGCCGCGCCGGCTCCACCCCGACGCCGAGGTCGCCGCCTACCGCATCGCGCAGGAGGCCCTCACCAACATCGTCAAACACGCGGGCGCCACCCGCGCCGACCTCCGACTCACCTGGCAGGACGACACCCTCGTGCTCGACATCACCGACGACGGCCTGTCCGTCTCGAAGAACTTTCCTGAGGGCGGCAACGGCCTGATCGGCATCCGCGAGCGCGCGGCGGCCTGCGGCGGCACCGCCCGCACCGGACCGCGCGCGGACGGCCGCGGCTTCCAGGTCCTCGTGACGCTGCCGCTGCTCGCACGGGCGGTGGCCGCATGACCATCCGGGCAGTGGTGGCCGACGACCAGGAGCTGGTGCGAGCCGGGTTCAGCATGATCCTGGACGCCCAGCCGGACATCGAGGTGGTGGCAGAGGCGGGCGACGGCGCCGAGGCGGTCGCCGCCGTCCGCGCGCACGCCCCCGACGTGCTGCTGCTCGACATCCGCATGCCGGTCATGGACGGCATCGAGGCGGCCAGGATCGTCTGCGCCGAGAGCCCCTGCCGGGTGATCATGCTGACCACCTTCGACCTCGACGACTACGTCTACGACGCGCTGCGGGCCGGGGCCAGCGGGTTCCTGCTCAAGGACGTGCGCAGGGACGACCTCACCCACGCGGTGCGGGTGGTCGCGGCGGGGGAGTCGCTGCTCGCCCCCACGGTGACGACCAAGCTGATCGCCGACTTCACCTCCAGAGGCGCCGTACGGCCGGCCGTACCGGTGTCGGAACGACTGGCCGTCCTGACGGCCCGCGAGCGCGAGACCCTGGCACTGCTCGCCCGGGGCCTGTCGAACGCCGAGATCGCCCGGTCCCTGGTGGTGAGCGAGCACACGGTGAAGACGCACGTCAGCAACGTCCTGACCAAACTCGCCCTGCGCGACCGCATCCAAGCGGTGATCGCCGCCTACGAAAGCGGCCTCATCGTCCCCGGCGACACCACGCCGTAACGGCCCTCCAGCTCCGCGAGAGCGTCCCCCCAGGGAAAGGCGTCGATCCGCTCGCCGCCGGAGCCGGGCAGATGAGGCTCGACCCACCCAGGCCCGAACAGCACACGTACGCCGTCCGCGCGAAGGTCTCCCACACTGCGCCGGAAAGCCGCACGAGCGGCCAGCGCACTGTTCACAAAGGGCAACACGACAACCGGCACCCCCAGCCCCGGCGCCTCTGACAGAACGCCCAGGGCATAGGTATCGGCGATCCCCTGGGCGAACTTGTTGATCGTGTTATAGGTCGCGGGCGCGACGACGATCGCATCCGCCCGAGGCGAACGCGGCTCACCCGCCGCCCGGTACCGACTGCGCACCACACGCCCGCTCTGCCGTTCAAGCGCAGCCACATCGACGAACCCCAACGCCGACGGCGTGGCGATGACCTGCACAGCCCACCCTTTGTCCTGCGCCAGGCCGACGAGCCGTCCGACCTGTCCTGCAGGCCCGGCGGCACACACGACGACGTAGAGAACCTTCATGAACGGACCCCCAGGGATTCGGCATACGCGCGGGCCTCGCTTCGGAGGGTGGTCGGCGCCGTGGCAAGGATGTCACGGGCGAGGCGAAGTGGCGCGGTGCGGCCCGAGATCTCCTCCGGCGCCAGACTTCCTGCGGTCCGCAGGAGGTGCAGGGCTCTGCTGTGCTGCCCGCGCATGAGGAACGCTCGGGCAACATCGATGAGCAGGGCCGCCTTCCGCTCGTTGATCGGGAGCAGGTCAAGGTCGACCTGCCGGGCGTAGTCGATCGCCGTGCCCGCGTCGCCGAGTCGGACGGCGATGTTCACGCGATGACAGAGCACGTTGTTCGGGCCGAACGCGGTCCACATGTGGTTGCTGTCGTGCCCGAGCACGCTCCCGGCTTCGGCTGCTTCGTCCAGGAGCTCGGCTACGGTGTGCCGGTTACCGCTCTGGGCGGCGGCGACGGCTCCCCGGAGCAGGAGGGATCCGTAGACGGAGAGGTCGGCGGGCGATGCGTCGGCCAGGTCGACGCTCATCCTCAGGGCCGCTCCGCGCGCGGTGTCAGCGGCGGTCCGATGATGACCGCCGTCAATGAGCGCGTGGGTGATGATGCGTGCGCTTGAGCCGATCATGAGCGGATTCTCGCTGGCCTCTGAGGCCCTGACGCTGCGGTCTGCCGCGAGCCACGCCGGACCTCTGTCATCCTGCTTGAGCAGGACTGAGGCACACACGTGGTACGCCTCGGCGGACAGGGCGTGCGCCCGCAGCCGATCATCGCCCTCCAGAACCGAGCAGGCGATCCGCAACCTGCGCAAGAGCATGGGGAGCTCGGCGATCACCTGGGAGTAGCGGCAGGCTTGATAGCCCTGCTTGGCCGCCGCCACGGCGGTGGCGAGTGACGCGAGGTCTACGAAGCCATCGGCGGGCGCGGAGTTGTCGACGAGAACGGCGGTGAGGTCGTCGAGGGGGTGGGCGATGTCCGTCGCTTCTGCCGGCGGGCCGAGAACCGCGTTGAACAATGCGGCTCCTGTGAGTCCGACGAATTCGCGTCTTCGCACGTCGTTATCGTCCTCCCTCGCTCGGTCGAGAGGCGCGGCTTCTTCTGGACGCCTTGCCAGCCCGGCGACATCCTGCATGTGGTGCAGGAGCTTCCCATCTGCTCCGAGTGCTCTGTCGAGCGCCGTTGCGATCGCCAGGCTGGGGATCCGTCGTCCGTTCTCGAGATCGGAGACGTAGCTTTTACCGCAGACGGCAAGCTGGGCCAGATAACGGATGGACATTCCGGCCTGGTGGCGTAGGTGCCGAAGTGCCTCGCCGAACGATTCTGCGCCCATGAGGATCTCCCTCACAATGTCCGTCGTGTCCGCAACCGTTGCGGACACGGTGCGGACTACTTAGCTCTGGCCGACGCCTTCCCTCATTGGCAACGCTATCTCTGCGGGCCGCTGTTGTCGGCGCCCTTACTCATCAAAGTGGCTCGGCTCGGTGCCTCACTCCGGGAACTTTCGGGCCTCGATTGGGAAATGAGGTGCTAATTCGTGCTCAACTCTGGATCAGGCGACAGCAGCTTCACCGCGACAGGCGGGGCGGAGTCCGAGAACGCGGCTCTCGGATCCGTCCACCGCCAAGCGGCCATAGCTAGCGCCTTGGCCACTATCGCTGGGTGCTTGAGTCCGCATGTGGCGGCCATGCGTCGGGATTGCGGGCGCTTGGAGTGGCATGCGGTCCGTTCTGGGCGGCATCGGGTGAGGGTGGTCGTCTGGACGTGTTCGTGCCGGGCGACGGTGTACGAGTTGTGCGTGTCGGGTGGCCGGGCCTTCATCCGGCGGACGGTGCAGGCGGAGCCGGTGGCGGTGGTGTGTGAGACCGCGTGGGGATCGCTTCGGGAGGTGTGGCAGATCTGGGCGGCTCTGCTCGCGGGAAGTTTCCGCTGAGCCGGCTCTCGTAGGCGGTGATCGGTTGGTGACCTGCGCGTCGAGCAGGGCACGTCGGCCATGGTCCGTCCGGGGCGGTGCCCCAGGAGTTGCCGTTGTAGATGTTCATGTAGAGCGAGAGATCACCGTACAAGTTGCCGACATGGGCGTCCGATGTCCAGGTGTGGCCGTCGGTGGTAGAGCTGACGGTGATCTCGTTGTGGCAGTGGCGACGAACCGGTACAGACGCCCTCCGTACACCACGGAAGTCACGTTCGACGTGGTCTTTTCGGCGTGGCCGATCGCCTCCGGCCGGGATGCCGTTCACCGCGTACTTCACTTGCGGCAACGCGGCCGGACATCACCCAGTGGCAGGGCGGGTGTGCGGCGGCGTCGCCGTGGCTTCCGCAGACTTTGGCGAGCGCTGTTTCTCCTGCTCCCATTGGTCGAGGAGGTTGGGGAACTCTCGGCCCATGAACGCGTACATGTCGCGCATCAGTTCCAGCCTGACCCTGCCCCGGGGGTTGTCGCCGATGACGGCCAGTCCTTGTTCGGCGAGCTGAGCGAACGCCGTGAACTCGGCCATCTTCGCCCGGAACGCGCGTCCGAAGACGTCTTCGGCCAGCCGGTAGTGATCGCGGCGCCCCCTGGGCGGGCGGAAGCGTTCGACGAGGCCGCCGCGTTCGAGCTGTCCCAGCGCCACGCTCATGCTGCTTTTGGCCACTCCCAGGCTCTCGCACAGCCCCGGTGCGTCGGCCGACTCGCCGGGGTCGACCAGCAGGGAGCCGATGACCCGGCCGGCCGTCCTGCTGAGTCCCAGCCGCTCGAAGTACAGTCCCGCGCTCTCCACGAACTCCTCGACGTTTGCCACGTCGATATTCTATATTGTTCGGATCGTTCCGAACGAATAGGATGCGAGTATGCCCCTCCTCACCGACATGAACTTCCATGAGAACCGCCACCACGCGTGCGCCCTGCTCCGCCCCGTCACTGCCTGGTACGGGATGGGGTGAACGGCGTGCTGCAGGAGTTTCTCGACTGGGCCTACGCACGACACACCAACACCCTGAGCTGGTACATCCGCCCGCTGTTCGTCCTCCCGCTGGCCTACTTCGCCTGGCGGCGAAGCTGGAAGGGCATCGCCCTGACGATCGTGGCGCTGCTGTCCAGCATGTTCTGGTTCCCGCCGCCGGAGCGGATCGACCCTCAGGTGCAGGCGTTCCTGGACATGGAGAAGGAGCTCATCCTCAGCATCGGCGACCTGTCCCCCCTGTACCTGCTCAGCGTCCTGGCCGTCGTCGGCAGCCTGACCGCCCTGTGTCTGGCGTTCTGGCGCCGTTCCCTGGGCTGGGGCCTGATCATCATCAACCTCATGGCACTGCTCAAGGTCGCCTGGAGTATCGGCGAAGGAGGCGACAGCGGCCGGGCGGTCCTGCTCCCCGCCATGGTGGGACTCGTCCTGTGCGACCTGGCCATCATCTGGATCGCCCGGCGTCTCCACCTGCCCATCTCGCTGCGCCGCCCCCGGGGCTCGTAGCGGTACTTCCCGATGGTCGGGCTGCGGTCAGCCGCCCTTGCGGTGGTGCTGCCAGCGCAGCAGGAGGTCGGGCAGTTCGGTGAGCAGGAATTCGTGGAAGTCGCGCATCTCGACCAGTCGCCGGTGGGCGAGGTCGTCTTCGGCGACGGCCGTGATGCCGGTCCCGGCGGCGTCGAGCATGGTCTGGATGACGGTGTTCTGGCTGGTGAACAGGATGGCCCAGGCGTCCTCGCGCAGCCTGTAGTGTTCGCGGCGGCTGCCCGGGGCGGGCAGCCGTTCGATCAGCCCGACGCTCAGCAGCGACTTGACCGCTCCCGAGACGGCGCCCGCGCTGGCGTCCAGCCGCTCGGCGATCTCGCCCGCGGTCACGCTCGGCCGGTCGGTGAAGAGGAACACCGCCAGTGTGCGCGCGGCCATGCGCTGCAGTCCGCCTTCGCTGAGTACCAGCGCCAGATGCTCGGCCGCCCGCCACCGTTCCTGCTCATCCTGCACCTTGTCACCTCCGGCTGAGAGGATACCGACGATCCCGAGACTTCAGAAATTCATGAAACTTCTGTATATTGGTGGCCATCGGATCCCCGGCGGGGTCTCGATGGTGTGCCGGGAAGCCTGGTCGGCGATGTGACTCTCATCAGCGTCGACAGGAAGTAGACCCGGTCATGACCCTGCTCAGCCGTCTGTACGGCGTGCGGCCCACTCTGCGCCATCGGGTAGGCGTGCGACGCGACGTGGAGATCCCCGCCGCCGACGGTGTGCGACTGCTGGCCACGCACTACTACCCGATGGGTCAGCGCCGTCCGCCGCTGGTGCTCCTCCGCAGCCCGTACGGCAGGGGAAGCGCACTGGACCGGATACCGAAACTGCTGGCCGAGCGCGGCTACCAGGTCCTGTATCAGAGTCTGCGTGGCACAGCCGGCTCCGGCGGCCGTTTCGACGGCTTCGTCATCGACCCGGCCGACGCCGACGGCACGCTGAGCTGGCTGCGCGCCCAGCCGTGGTTCGGCGGGGAGCTGGCCACGTGGGGCGCCAGCTACCTCGGCTACGCCCAGTGGGAACTGGCCGCCCGCGACGTCCCGGAATGGAAGGTCGCCCTCATCCAGGACGCGCCTTCGGAGTTCGCCCGCACCTTCATGTACCCGGGCGGCGTCTTCGCGCTAGGCAACGCGCTGGGCTGGGTGCAACTGGTCGACACCATGTTCACCGGCGGCCACTCGCTCATCCGCCAGTTCCTGGCCGTCCCCGGCGCGGATCGCAGACTGCGCCGGGCCACGCACACGCTGCCGGTGACCGACGCCGACCGAGTGCTGACCGGGCGCCGGGTGCCGTGGTTCCAGGAATGGATCGCCCACGGCCCGGACGAGGCGTACTGGCAGCGGATGAATCACCGCGCGAACACCGGCCGCATGCCACCGGTCGTGCATTTGCAGGGCGGCTGGTACGACCTCTTCCTGCCCGGCATGCTGGAGGACCACGCCCGCCTACTGGCAGCCGGGCGCCGGGTGCGGCTGCTCATCGGGCCCTGGGGGCACGGCAAGGGCCTGTACACCCGCGCGGGCATGCGGGACACGCTGGCGACGCTCGATGCCGCCTTGCTCGGCAGGGACGGCCCGACCGGCACGCGAGTGTTCGTCACCGGCGCCGATCAGTGGCGTGACCTGCCGGAATGGCCACCCGCACACCAGCCCACCCCCTGGTACCCGTACGCCGGGGGCGGGCTGGGCCGTGACCCCGCCGACCGGGGCGCGCCGCCGTCGCGCTACCGCTACGACCCGGCGGACCCGACACCCACGATCGGCGGGACGACGGTCGGCATGTCGGCGGGCCCCGCCGACAACCGCGCCCTCGAAGCCCGCGCTGACGTGCTCACCTTCACCGGTCCGCCGCTGGCAGCCGACGTCGAGGCGATCGGCCCGGTACGGGTACGTCTGTACGCCCGCTCCACGACGGCGCATGCCGACTACGTGGCGCGGCTGTGCGAGGTGGACGGGCGCGGGCGCTCGCGCAACCTCTGCGACGGCGCGCTGAGAGTCGGCCCCGACAGCGAGGCCGACGGCGTACGCGTCCTGGACATCGAGCTGTGGCCGCTGGCCCACCGCTTCCGCGCCGGGAACCGGATCCGGCTGCAGATCTCCAGCGGCGCCCACCCCCGATACGGCCGCGACCCCAGCCACTCCGCCGCCATCGACCACGAGATCTTCCACGACCCCGACCACCGGTCAGCCGTCTGGCTGCCCCTCATCGAAGGATCATCATGAAACTGCTCGTCATGGGCGGAACCCACCACGTCGGCCGCGCCGTCGTCGAGACCGCGCTGGAGCGCGGCGACGAGGTGACCACCCTCAACCGCGGCCTGTCCCGCCCGCCCGCGCCCGGCGTCCACGCCCTCGTCGCCGACCGCACCGACGCCTCCGCCATGACGGCGGCGCTCGGCTCAGGGGAGTGGGACGCGGTGATCGACACGTGGGCGTGGGCGCCGCGCGTGGTGCGTGACAGCGCGCGGCTGCTGGCCGGCCGGGTCGGGCACTACGGGTACGTCTCCAGCCGTGGCGTGCACAGCTGGCCCTGGCCGCCGGGCGCCGACGAGCACGCGCCGCTCGTGCAGGCCGACCCGGGCAGCGACGACGCTCTCGACTACGCCGCCGCCAAGCGCGGCGGCGAGCTCGCCGTCCTGGAGTCCTTCGGCGAGCGGGCGCTGCTGGCCCGCGCGGGGATGATCCTCGGCCCGTACGAGGACGTCGGCCGCATCCCGTGGTGGCTGCGCCGCCTGGAGAAGGGCGGCCGGGTCCTGGCCCCCGCCCCGGCCGAGACGCCCCTGCAGTACCTCGACGTCAGGGACCTGGCCGCCTGGATGCTCCGGTCAGCCGAACGTGGCCTGGGCGGCGCCTTCACCGTGACCGGCCCGCCCGGCGCGGTCACCCTCGGCGACCTGCTCACCACGGCGCTGGAGGTCACCGGCTTCGACACCGAGCTGGTGTGGACCTCGCCGGACCTGCTCCAGCAGCACGGCCTGCCCCTCGGCATGGAGTTCGGACTGCGAGCGCCCGATGGCAGCGCGCCGAGCGGCATGCACGACGCCGACGTCACGGCCGTCCTCGCCGCAGGACTCACCGTCCGCCCCCTGCGTCAGACCCTCGCCGACACCTGGGCCTGGCTGCAGGCCGAAGGCGACCCGGCACCGCGCGCGGACGCGCCCTCACCCGACACCTGGATCGACGCCGCCGCGGAACAGCGGCTGCTCGACCACCTCTCCAGCTAAGGAACAACCGACTCATGCGCGCTGTCATCATCGGGGCAGGCATCGCCGGACTGGCCGCCGCCCTGCGCCTGTCCCAGCTCGGCTGGGACACCCTCATCGTCGAGCGGGCTCCCGCCCGCCGCGGCGGCGGGTACGCGGTCACCTTCGGCGGCATCGGCTACGACGCCGCTCACCGTCTCGGCATTCTGCCCGCCCTGCGCGAACACTCCTTCCTCACCGAGGAGCTCGTCTACCACAAGAGCGACGGCTCGCGCCGCTTCTCCCTCGACCGCGCCACCATCGCCGCGACCACCGGCCCCCGCTCGATCACCATCTTGCGCGGCGACCTGGAAACCGCGCTGTACGAGAAGGTTCGCGACCACACCGAGATCCGCTTCGCGACCTCGCTCACCGCCGTCGAGCAGGACGAGCACGCCGTCCGGGTCACCCTCACCGACGGCACCGTCGAGAAGGCGGACCTGCTGATCGGCGCCGACGGCCTCCACTCGGCCACCCGTGCCCTGGTCTTCGGCCCCGAGAAGGACTTCCTGCTCGACCTGGAGCACAAGGTGTGCGTCTTCATGCTGGACCGGCGTCCCGCCGCGATCACCCAGGGGACGACCGGCACCCTGTCCTCGCGTGGCCGTACCGCCGCCGTCATCAGCCTCGGCGACGGCCGCAACGTCGCCTTCTTCGGCTACCGATCCGACCACGCCCGCCCCGGCGAGGACGCACTCACCCAGCTCAGCCGGGTCTACGGCGACCTCGGCTGGGTGATCCCCGAAGCCCTGGCCGGGCTGAAGCGGGCCGATGCCGCCTACTTCGACACCATCAGCCAGGTCGTCGCCCCCACCTGGAGCAAAGGTCGTGTGGTACTGCTCGGCGACGCCGCCTGGTGCGTCACGCTGTTCGCCGGGTACGGATCCTCGCTGGCCGTCGGCGGCGCCGACCGCCTCGGCGCCGAAATCGCCGCCCACCCCGGCGACATCCCGGCGGCACTGGCCGCGTGGGAGGCCGCCATCAGGCCCGAAGCCGAACGCAAGCAGAAGCTCGGCCGCCGCGTCAAAGGCGTCTACGCCCCGTCCAACCCGCTGGTGTTGTGGCTGAGCCTGCTGCCGTTGCGGCTTTCATCCCTGCCGCCCGTGCGCCGCTACATGACCCGCCGCTTCATCAAAGGCTGAACTCACCGGAGCGGGCGAGTTCCCAGCAGGTCCGGACGGCTGGGGCGTGCTGTTCGCTCGTGAGGACCGACGGCAGGGGGCGCGGGCCGAAGGCGGTCGGCGCACGGACTCGGAAGCCCGACATGTGCTATCCGGTAGCACGCGATGGCACATGTCGTAGGCTAAGGAGTATGAACGCTCCTGAGCCTGATCGATCCCACGAGATCTCTCAGCGCGACCTGCGCAGCAGATCGGCGGAGATCATGGACGGTCTGGAGCGGGGGGAGAGATACGCCGTGACCCGTAACGGCCATCACATCGGTGACCTGGTTCCCCTGCGTCGTCGTCGCCGGACCGTTTCACGCGCCGAGTTCGCAGCCGCTTCTCGCGGCATGCCTCGACTGGACGACCGCGAGTATCGCTCGGACATGGACCGCCACGTGAACGACGACCTCTACGATCCATACGACCGCGCATACGGCAGGCGAGAGGGTGAGGAATGACCCACGCCCTCGGATTGCTGGACACCAATATTCTCATCCTGCGCGCCGGTATCGACCCCGGGGAACTACCCGATGAAATGATGATCAGCGCTGTCACCACGGCGGAGTTGTCGGTCGGTGTCCTGGTGGCGACGGAACCGCAGGAACTCGCTCGACGAATGAAGATCCTGCAGACCGCCGAAGCCGAATTCGATCCGCTGCCCTTCGACGACACCGCCGCGCGCGAGTACGGTCAACTGTGGACGGCGGTCATCGCCTCAGGCCGCAAGCCACGCCCCCGAACAGCGGATCTCATGATCGCCTCCGTGGCCATCGCGAACCGGCTACCCCTTTACACCTGCAATCCCAAGGATTTCAGAGGCCTGGACCACCTGGTCACGGTGGTACCGGTCACCCGCCCCACCTGAATCGCGGCGATCGCCGCCTCGTCAAGCGGACTCGGCGAGCTCCTTCAGCAGGCCCGGACGGCTGGGGCGCCAGCCGAGTTCAGTGCGGGCCTTGGCGCCGGTGGCGACTTGGTCGAGCATGAACGGCTCGACCATGACGCCCCAGTGCCGGGCGGCGTCGGCAGGATCCCATGCCTCGACACGGGCGCCGTGCCGGGCGGCGACGGCCAGGGCGACATCGCGGACCCGCACAGGTCGGTCCATGGTCCATTTCGGGGCGCCAGGACACCACCAAGGGCGGGTCGAACGGGGACTCTTCGGTCGCGGGGGCGTCTCCGGTATTGCCGTGCAGCCAGAGTCCGCTGGTGTAGACCAGCGGCTTTCCGGTGCCTTCAAAGCCGTTCAGCAGCGTCTCCAGCACCTTGCGGTCGAGGTCGCCGGCCCGTTCGTCGTTGCTGGAGGCCGCATGCACGGCCCCGTCCACCTGGTGGGCGACCTCGGTCAGCACCGCCGGGGTGAACAAGTCGGCCACCAGAGGTTCCACGCCTGGCGGGACGGGCCGTCCGAGGGCCGTCACCACTCCCATGACCTGGTGTCCGCGCCGCAGCAGCGCTCGGGCGGCAGCCTCCCCGATGGTGCCGGAAACGCCTGTGACCAGAACTCGCATCGATTCCGCAAGGTCGCCGACCGGGTCGGCTACGCCGCGCCCGTCGTCTACGAATACTTCGCCAACAAGCAGGCCCTCCTGTTCGGCGTGGTCGAACAGGGCTTCGCCGACCTCGCCGCCGACCTCGGGCGGGCCCAGTGTCCCGACGTCCGGCGTTCGGCGGGTGGAGCGCTGCGTGCGGTCGCCCAGGCCTACTGGGAATTCGCGACCGGCCGTCCTCATCTCTACAGGTTGATGGGCAGCCTGCCCGATGTGCCGTTCGGGACGCCCGCGACACCGGCTTCGGCCCGCGAGTGTTTCCGCCTGCTCAAGGCCGCGATGTACGCCGAGGGGCCCGATCACCCCGCCGACGCCTACGACGAGGACGCCGCCACCGACCTGTTCTGGGCCCACCTGCACGGCCTGGTCACACTCACCCTCGACGGCCGGATCAAGGGCGGCCACGCCCGCGCCCACGACCTGCTTCACCAACTCGTCGACATCAACCGCCGATGACCTGGATCCGGTCTCCCGCCGTGGCGTTCAGTCCGGAGACCGTCCCCATACGGTCGCAGGCCCGGCCGGGTGATCGGCCGCCTTAGAGGAGGAGTCCGTGCGCCGATGTTTCCGCGCTCCGGCAGGGCCGGTCTCTCCGCGAGGAAGTCGCGCATCCGCGTCAGGCGAGTCACCGCCACGACAGGCGGGACCCGATGTCATGTCAGGACGCTTCGAACCGGACGGACCTGATCGTCGTCAGGCCGCCATCCCACGTTTCGTTGGGGATGAGCGCCTTTTTCAGGTGGTCTTCGTTGCACGAATATGTCGTATAAAGAAGGGCCTTGAAATTGGTTTTGTTCTGCGCGAAGGTGGCGTCGAATTGGAGATCGTAGCATCCCTCGCTTGGGTCCTGGATTGTGGTCCAGGACGTGTCGGAGGCGGCGCGGTAAGAAAAAGCCGAGCTCATGTGAATCACCTCTCATAATGCCGCGTAATAGGCTGGCGATTCGCCTGCGGCCATGTGCACGTTGGCCGTCCAGGAAATCTGACATGCCTGCGCAGTCTCGAATACCCTCCTAGATCTCCCATATTCTGAGGCTGAAGCAATCGTTGCCAAAAGCGGCGCTACCTTGGACTGTCCACATTGCCGCATGACACCGGCCCTAGGCGGAGCGCAATCCGGCGAAGAAGGCACGGATGTCGGCTGCGACGGTCTCGGGCGCCTCCATCGCGGCGAAGTGGCCGGCCTCAGGGAACTCGTTCCAGTGCACGATGCGGCTGTTGTCGCGTTCGGCGAAGACCCGCAGGGTCTGGAAGTCCGAGGCGAAGACCGCGACGCCGGTCGGGGCGGAGTTCACCGAAGGCTTGGCCTCGGCGCGGGCCTGCTCGTAGTAGTACCTGCTCGCCGTCGCCTGCGTGTTGGTGAACCAGTAGAGCGAGACCTGGGTGAGGATCTGGTCGCGGGTGACGAGGCTGGTGCCGTTGCCGAAGGAGTTGAACAACTCGCTGTAGGCCAACTGGCCCACGGGAGAGTCGGCGATCGCGGCGGCGACGGTCTGCGGGCGGGCGGAGTTCATCGCGTTGTATCCGCCGACGGACTGGAACCACTGCATGTGCTCCAGCGCCGCGTACTCCTTCGGCCCGAACCCGTCGAACTCCGTCGGATCGCCCGACGGGAACGAGAACAACTGCAGGACGTGCAACCCGAGGAACCCGGCCGGGTTCCACAGGCCGAACTCCCGCGCGATCATCGCGCCCATGTCACTGCCGTGTACGCCGTAGGAGTCGTAGCCGAGGCGCCGCATCAAGACGTCAAGGGTGCGGGCGACCCTCTCCTGCGTCCAGCCGGCCCCTTCCAGCGGGGTGCTGAAGCCGAAGCCGGGGATCGAGGGGACGACCACGGAGAAGGCGTCCTCGGCACGGCCCCCGTGGGCGACCGGGTCGGTGAGCGGAGCGATCATGTCGAGGTAGTCGACGAACGAGCCCGGATAGGTGTGCAGGAGCAGGATCGGCGTCGCGTCCTTCTCAGTGGACGGCACATGCACGAAGTGGACCGTCTGGCCGTCGATCTCGGTGAGGTAGTTCGGGAAGAAGTTCATGCGCGCCTCTTGCCCGCGCCAGTCGAAGGACTCGCGCCAATACTCGACGGTCTCGCGCAGATACCCGTTCGGCGTGCCGAGCGCCCAGTCGTCCGCCGCCGACGGCCGGGGCAGCCGGGTCCGGGCGAGGCGGTGCCGGAGGTCGTCGATCTCGGCCTCGGAGATCTCGATGCGGAAGGGGCTGGGGTTGTGCGTCTTCGTCATGAAACCCAAGGTAGGAGCCGTATAGGAAGACTTGATTCCGTTACTCGGGTCATACTCACCCAATGTTGGAAACGTCCT
The DNA here is from genome assembly GCF_039525605.1 of Nonomuraea longicatena. NCBI lineage: Bacteria > Bacillati > Actinomycetota > Actinomycetes > Streptosporangiales > Streptosporangiaceae > Nonomuraea > Nonomuraea longicatena. Next base: position 73,438 of record NZ_BAAAHQ010000011.1, read on the forward strand.
CCCGGCTGCTCGCGCTCCTGTCGCTGCTCCAGTCGCGGCCCGACTGGCCGGGCCGGGAACTCGCCGAACGCCTCGGTGTGAGCACCCGTACGATCCGCAACGACATCGACCGGCTGCGCGAACTCGGCTATCCGGTCGAAGCGGGACGTGGCCCCACCGGCGCCTACCGGCTCGGCCCCGGCGCGAAGCTGCCGCCGTTGCTGCTGGACGACGAGGAGGCCGTCGCCGTGGCGATCGGCCTGCGGGCGGGGACGGGCGTCAGCGGCATCGCCGAGAGCAGCGCACGGGCCCTGACCAAACTGGACCAGATGCTGCCACACCGGCTGCGACGCCAGATCGCCGCCGTGTACGGCTCCACCTCGAAGGCGCCGGAGAACCTCGACACGAACGTCGACGACCCCGAGGTCGACACCACGAGCCTCACCGCGATCGCCGCGGCGATCCGCGACCACCACTGGCTGCGGTTCGACTACGTCGTCCCCGCCGAAGCCGAGGACGCGTTCGACGGAACGTCCTCGGCGCCGTCCGGTCGCAGGCTGGTCGAGCCGTACCGCCTGGTCGTCTGGCGGCGCCGCTGGTATCTCGTCGCCCGCGACCCTCACGACGCCTCGTGGGCCGCCTACCGCGCCGACTGGGTCGCCCCACTCGGCCCCACCGGCCGTGTCTTCACTCCTGACCCCCTGCCCGGCGAGGACTACACGGCTTTCGTCCTGCGGGACGTCGCCGCGACCGGCTGGAAGGTTCACCCCCGTATCACCGTCCTGGCGCCTGCGGCGGAGGTACTGGCCCGCATCAACGCCGCTGTGGGCGTCGTCGAACCTCTCGACGATCAGACCTGCGTCCTCGTGACCGGCGGCGACAGTCTGGAGACCGTCGCGGTCTACATCGGCATGCTCGGCCTCGACTTCCGCGTCACCTCCCCTCCGGCCCTCGTCACCCACCTGCGCACCCTCGGCACCCGCTACCTCCGCGCAGTCTCCCCCGACTGACCTATGCGCCCGAGCGCCATCCGCTCGGAGTGAATTCTGGACACGGGTGAGCCCCGCGCATCTAGCCTGAGGACGTCGAAGTCTCCACGCTGGAGGTGCAGGGCTTGACCGAAGACCGCATCCCCGCCACTGGCACCGACCGCCCGCGATCGCATCGCCACTCCTCGGGTGGGCACTCATGATCAGAGACATTCCTTCCGGTGAATCCACAGGGCAGCGGGTCGCTCACTGGCGCAAGACCCGTGGGTTCACCCAGAAAGGGCTGGCCGGCGCCGCGCATCTGTCCGCCTCCTACATCTCAAAGGTCGAAAAGGGGTTCAAAGCACCCACGCCCGCGTTCGTCTCCGCAGTCGCCCGCGCGCTGCGGGTCGATCCCACGCTGCTGTACGGCCAACCGTTCGCCGACGCCAAGGACGACCCCGTCCAGGACGTGATCCCGGCCATTCGGCGAGCGTTCGCTTTCACCGAGTTCACCGCGCCGGAACTCGGCGCGCCACCCCGCCCCGTGGGTGCGTTGGACGCCGAGGCCAGGCGACTGCGCGGACTCCAGTCCGACGGCGCTTTCAGTGCGGTCGGCGTCCGCCTGCCCGCACTGTTGGAAGAGGCGGCGGTGCGTGCGATCGAGACCGACCGGCCCGAAGCCTGGCGCGTCCTCAACATGGGGACGGGGGTCGCCATCTCGATGGCGCGTCGGCTCGGTTACCCCGACCTGGCGCAACTCGGTGTGGAGAAGGCGGTCCAGGCCGCCCGCCGCGCCGACGACTCCACGCTGGTGCATCTGACGACTCTGCCGCTGTCACTGCTGATGATCGCCCGGGGCGAATGGGACACCGCGCTGGCCATGGTGCGGCGCGCGGCCTCCGCCGTCGATCAGACCCATCCGGACGGCCGCGCCGTCTACGGCTCCCTGCACCTGCGGGCGGCCATCTCGGCCGCACGAGCCGGAAAAGAAGGCGAGGCGTGGGAACACCACGGCATCGCCACCGAGGTAGCCGGGGAACTGGTCGCGGCCCAGGCGCCCGATACGCACCTGCTGATGGTCAATCCCGCCAACGCCTCCATCCATGGCTGCGCCATCGCCATCGACGTGGCCGACTACGACAAGGCCATACGCCTTGATCAGGAAATCACTTTTCCGAGGAGTCTGGTAGCTGAGCGGATAACCCATCACCACGTCGACATGGCGCGTGCCGAGTTGTGGCTGGGCCGGCACAAGCAAGCCTTCAAGCGCATCCTCAAGGCCGAACAGTTGGCACCGATGATGACCCGCTACCACCCGACCGCCCGCGAGACGGTCATGCAGATGGAACGCCATCGCTACACCGTCCCGGAGCCGCTGCGCCAGTTGATGCGCCGCATGGGCATGTGAGCTAGAACAGCGGGTCCGTTCGTCAAGGGGCAGAGCTTTCACAACTGGTGAAAACTTTGCCCCTTGCGCGTTCCTACAGTCGAAGCATCAAGGCTCCACGCGCCCGTGACCACTGTCGGAGGGCAGCACGTTCGTGGGCCGATCGGCGACAAATCGGGCTCGCCGCACGCGTCGGAAGCGGTGTGGCGAGCCCTTGATCAGGAACAGAGGTCCTGACCCATGCCCAACCCTAGACCAGACTGTACAACTGCCACCAAGACCATCGAAACGGGGCACACCCCATCTGTCGCTCTCGGCTCGGCTGAATCGCCCGTCACCTGTCGTTCGGCAGGGACATCCTGTGATCACATAGGAGGTTGCCGGGTGATGGCCACCGCATCCGTCCAGGCACCAAGCGTCCTGACGTTGGCGTTGCCGCAGAGTCCCGAGTCCATCGGGAAAGCCCGTCGTGTGGTTCGCGGCGTCCTGACCGCACGTGGCTGGCCCGAAGAGCTGGTCGCTTCGGCCGTGCTCGTGGTTTGCGAACTCGTCACGAACGCGGTCGTCCACGGGCTTCCGCCGGTCGGGCTGCGGGTGCAGGTGGTCTCCGGGTTCGTCGCAGGGCGGGTCACCGACCGGTCGTCGGAACGGCCCATCCTGGCTGCGGCCGATGTCGAGGCTGAGGGCGGTCGTGGCCTGGCGATCGTGCAGGCGATGGCCGACCGCTGGGGCACGTACCCGCTGCCTGGGAGTGAAGGGAAGGCTGTCTGGTTCGAGTTCCGGGGCCCTCCCGATCCTGTACGCCTCGCGCGGTCGTCGCCGGTCACAAGGTCGCGATCATGAACGATGTCCTCGAAGCGTGCTTGAGTCCGCATGTGGCGGCCATGCGCCGGGACTGTCGGCGCCTGGAGTGGAATGTGGTCCGTTCGGGGCGGGTGCGGGTGGTCGTCTGGACGTGTTCGTGCCGGGCGACGGTGTACGAGTTGTGTGCGTCGGGCGGGCGGGCCTTCATCCGGCGGACGGTACAGGCGGAGCCGGTGGCGGTGATCTGTGAGACCCCGTGGGGGCCGCCTCGGGAGGCGTGGGAGATCTGGGCGGCTCTGCTCGCCGGACGTGCCCGCTGAGCCAGCTCTCGTAGGCGGTGGTCGGCCGCCTACGAGAGCGTGGCCTGATCGTTCCTGGCGACGCCGAGCTTTCGATCGTCGGTATGTCGATGCCTCAGCGCCGACGCTGTGGAGATGATCGGGAAGGCCCACCCCGTGCCAGGGTGGCAGGGTCGGAGTGGTGGGGTATTCGGGCCGCTAGACACTCGGTCGCTGGGGCTGGCGCCACACCTCGCGGCCGGTGCTCCACAGCTCTGAGGCGTGGTAGGCGAAGCGGTCGAAGAGGCCGTCGTCCTGGTATCGGCGCAGGTGCAGCATCGGGGAGTCATGCCCGACGAGCTTGGCCAAATGCGGTGTCACGAGCATCTCGGCGTCGAAGCGGAAGACGCTCATGGCGATGTGGTCGTCGCCGAACCGGGCCTCGACTCCTGGGACGTCCCGTAGCTGCTCGATCTCCGAGAGCGTGATGCGGATGCGGGTGGACACGGTCAGCGGTACGTTCTCCACCTCCTCGCGGTGGCGGGTCACCTCACTTTCCGGGTCGCCGAGGAGGAATCGGATCTTGCACCCCTGCTGCGCCTTGCGTTCGAGGACTTTGGCCAGATTCGGGTGTTCCAGCCATAGGAAGTAGTTCGTGTATCCGGCGAGGACGATCTCGTTGCGACCGGTGTTGATGAGGTTGCGCCAGATGGATTTCGGGCATGCGGAACGATAGGGATAAACGGTCAGCACTTCTCTATCTGGCCCCGTTTTCACCGTATTTCGAATTGCGTCTGGCCAAAGCATGGCTGTCTCAACTCCCAGTGCCTCCGCAGCGGCCCATTGATGCCGCTGGTGCGGAATGCGAGTTTCGTCCTGCAACCAGCGTTCCACCGTTTTGACGTCCACTCCACACCGGTGGGCCAGGGCTTGGTTGGTGACCTGCGCGTCGAGCAGGGCACGGCGTAGGGCGACGTTGGCCACGGTGCACCTCGTAGGGCGAAGGACGCCAGGGACGTTCTGAGCGTAACGCTGTAACGTCCTGGACGTCTCGACAATGGGGTGGGTTCGTCACCTCCGAGTAAGCACGCTGGATGTATGTCGAAGCCGATTCTTCTCGAAGATCTACAGGAAGCCTTTCCCGGTTGGTGCATCTGGCGAAGCTCGGCGGGACGCCTGTGGGCGACTCGGAACGGACGGCGCCTTACGCAGCGGGAACATGAAATAGGTCTCTTCCAGACGCTCGATGCCGACGATGTGCCCCAACTCGCTTCGCTACTGAAGGAGCAGGAGCGGGTGGAACAGGCACACATCGCGAATCCGGCCAGCGGTGATACCCCATGATCTCTCTCGACGAATGTCTCAGTCCGCATGTGGCGGTGATGCGCCGGGGTCGCGGGCGCTTGGAGTGGCATGCGGTCCGCTCTGGGCGGCACCGGGTGCGGGTGGTCGCCTGGACGTGTTCGTGCCGGGCGACGGTGTACGAGCTGTGCGTGTCGGGTGGCCGGGCCTTCATCCGGCGGACGGTGCAGGCGGAGCCGGTGGCGGTGATCTCCGAGACCGCGTGGGGGGTACCTCGGGAGGCGTGGGAGATCTGGGCGGCTCTGCTCGCGGGGGGTGTCCGCTGAGCCGGCCCTCGTGGCGATAATCGACCGCCCGTGAGATCGGCGAGCACACCCCGCCCACCGTAGAGGCGAAGCACGTGCCGAGGGACCGTCCCCGCGTGCGCCGGGGAGGTCTCTCGCGAGTGGTGATGTTACGACCGGAAGCGTTCGTGGGCGGCCTGTTTGGTGATGCCCATCGCCTGGCCGATCTCCGACCAGGATGAGCCGCCGGCTCTGGCGGCGGCGACGGCCTGGTCGAGGAGGGTGCGCTGCCAGCTCTCGACCTGCGACAGCAGGGTGAGGGCCGCCAGCGGACGGTCGCCCGCGAGCTTGACGATCTGCTCGCACAGCAGGTTGGACTTGACCACCAGCCAACTGGGCGCGGCGGCCTGTAGCAGCGGACCGGCGTGCCGGTACCAGCGTTCCTCCGCGTCCTTCGCCCCGGCGGGCGTCGGGGGATGGCGGCGGCCGTCGGCCCAGCCGCACGAGCAGGCGCCCTGGTAGCCGATGTAGTCCTTGGTGAACGCGCCGGTGCTGCCCGTCGGGCAGCACCGGCGCCGCGAACCCTTCGTGGCCGGGGATGTCGGCAAGCTTCAACGTCATAACCGTCAGGATGCCCTGACGACTACAACAAGGGGGTTGCCGAATCGTATGCTGTACGGTACGTTGTACGGCATACGATGAAATGGAGCGTGCATACATGACGGCATTCACCACCTACACCCCCACCGACGCCGACGTCCGTTCGGTCCTCGACTGGTTCGGGCGTTACGACGCGCTGGTCAGGAAGGGCGAGGTGGAGAGCATGGCGGACATGGCCATGTTCCCGCTGAACAACGTCACCGACGACGCCGAAGGCAACGGCAAGGCCACGCCCGGCACGAGGGAGGAGTTCGTGCGTGACATGGCCCAGATCGTCAGCGACGTGGAGATCCACTCGACCCGCACGCCGCACTTCCTGTCGGCGTCGCTGGTCTTCGTGGTGACCGAGGCGTACTTCACCGTGGAGGGTCAGACCCAGCACATGCGCTACGGCGACCTGCTGGTCAAGAACGGCGGCGTCTGGTACTTCCAGACGATGGTCCAGGGCGGATGGGGATGATCACTTCCGGTCGAGCCGCCGGTAGGTGCGCGCCGACAGCGGCAGGAAGATCGCGGTGACCAGCACAGGCCAGCCGATCGCCAGCAGTACGGCGTGCTGCGCGGCCCACGAGTCGCCGCCCCAGCCGGGGTTGCCGAACAGCTCCCGGCACGCGTTCACCGTCGCGGACACCGGATTCCACTCGGCCACGAAGCCGAGCACGGCCGGCATCTGCGACGGTGACGCGAACGTGCTGGCCGTCATGGTCAGCGGCAGCAGCACCATCCAGGAGGCACCGGCCGCCTCCGGCGTGAGCCTGAGACCGAGATAGATGCCGACCCAGACCAGCGAGAAGCGCAGCAGGAACAGCAGCCCGATCGCCGCGAGCGCCTTGCCGGGCCCGTTGTTCCAGTTCCAGCCGATGAGCAGGCCGCACCCGACGAGTACGGCCAGCTCGATCGCCGAGCCGACCATGTCGGCCAGCGCCCGCCCGAGCACGATCCCGGACTGTGAGACCGGCATCGAACGGTACCTGTCGGTCACGCCTCGGGCGGACTGCTGGGCCACCACGATGATGGTGGTGCCCACGCCGACGGCCATGGTCTGGGCGAACATCCCGGGCATCAGGAACTCGCGGTAGTCGCCGCCGCCGGCGACCGTCATGGCGCTGCCGAAGACGTACCCGAACATCAGCACCATGATCAGCGGGTACAACATCGCCCCGATGAGCGCCGCCGGGTTGCGCACCAGGCCGATCAGGTTGCCCTGGGCCAGGGTCCAGCCGTCGGAGAACATCCAGCCCAGGCGCTGGGCGGCGGTCGTGGGGACGATCGGGGCCGGAAGGGCGCTCATGCCGCAGTCCTCTCGCCGGTGATGGACAGGAAGACCTCGTCCAGCGTGGGACGCCGCAGGGCGATGTCCTCGACCTCCACGCCGGACTCCTCCAGCCGCCGCATGACCTCGGTCAGCGTGCCGAGCCGGTCGGCGACCGGGGCGTTGAGCCTGCGCGCGTCCTTCTCGACCACGGCAGGCTTGCCGGTGGCCGTCGTCAGCACCTGCTCGGCGACCGGCAGGTCGGCGGCGTCGCGCAGCACCAGGTCGATCTGGTCGCCGCCGACCCGTGACTTGAGTTGGTCCGGCGTCCCCTCGGCGACCACCCGGCCCCTGTCGATGACCGCGATCTGGTCGGCGAGCCGGTCGGCCTCCTCCAGATACTGCGTCGTGAGCAGCACCGAACTCCCTGTGGACACCAGCGTCCGTACGGCGTGCCACACCTCGCTGCGGTTGCGCGGGTCGAGCCCGGTGGTGGGCTCGTCGAGGAACAGCACCTCCGGCGCCAGGATGAAGCTGGCCGCGAGGTCCAGCCGCCTGCGCATGCCGCCCGAGTAGTGCTTGATGCGCTTGTCGGCCGCCTCGGTCAGCCCGAACTGCTCCAGTAGTTCGTCGGCCCTGGCGGCGGCGGTCCTGGCGCCGAGGTGGTAGAGCCGTCCCCACGTTCTGAGGTTCTCCCGGCCGGTGAGGATCTCGTCGACGGCGGGTTCCTGGCCGGCGAGCCCGATCCGGTAGCGCACCTCGGCCGCCTGCTTGGCGACGTCGAACCCGGCCACGCGGGCCCGGCCGCCGTCGGCGCGCAGCAGCGTGGACATGATGCGGACCGAGGTGGTCTTGCCCGCCCCGTTGGGACCGAGCAGTGCGCACACCGTGCCCTCCCGGACGGCCAGGTTGAACCCGTCGAGCGCGTAGGCGTCGCCGTACCTCTTGCGGAGCTCCTCCGCAAGCACTGAATAAGACTCCATGACTCAAAAATAGGACTCTAATGTCTCAAAGTCAATCTCGTATGTTACGCTTTGGGAGTGAGTAGTATGAGCCCGGAGTCGGGTACCCGCAGTCGTACGCGGCGCGCCATCCTGGCAGCTGCCGCCGCAGTCCTCGCCCGCGACCGAGCGGCGACACTCGCCGACATCGCCGACGCCGCCGACGTGGCCCGTAGCACGCTCCACCGGTACTTCACCGACCGCGACGAACTCGTCAGAGCGGCGATCGTCGACTCGCTGTCGATGGTCGAGGAGCAGCAGAAGGCCGCCGCGATCGACCAGGGCCCGGCGGACGAGGCCATGCGCAGGCTGCTGGTCGCCATGGTCGACGCGGGCGAGCGCCTGGCGTTCCTGTTCGCCGATCCCGACCTCGCCAAGACGCTCGACCAGGCGAAATGGGATCCCGACCCGGCCGTCCCCGGCACCCTCGACCTGATCAGACGGGGGCAGGCCGAGGGCGTCTTCGACCCCGGGCAGAAGCCGGAGTGGGTCCAGCGGGTGATCTGGGCGCTGACCTATTCCGGGTGGGAGGCGGGCGAGAAGGGCGAACTGGCCAGGCACGAGATCGCCGGAGCGGTGATCCGCACCTTCGAGGCCGGTACGCTGACCCGGCCCTGAGCCGTGGGCCGCGCGACGGCCTGAGCCGTAGGCTACGCGTCGCGGCCTGAGTCGTCGGCCGCGCAACGCGGCTAGACGACCGGGCCGACCGCGCGCACGACGATGGTGTGCGAGCCGAGCGACAGATCCACCTGATAGGCGTAGCAGCCGGGCGCCCTGACGCGCGTGAGCGACGGATACTGCCGCCAGCCGCCCGGCGAGGCGTCGGTGACCGGGTCGAGCAGCAGTTCGCGGACCACCGGATCGTCGAACCCGAGCCGGCCGGGCGCGTCGATCCGCCGCCCCCTGACCAGGACGGGCTCGGTCACCGTCGGGTCGACGGCCCAGGCGACCTTCTGCGCTCCCCAGTCCAGGGTCTTCAGCAGGTTGCCCTCGGAGGGGGCGTAGTACTCCACGCGGGCGGAGGTGATCGGACCGGCCGGGCCGCCGCCGAGGACCGGGGCGGTGTCCGGGTCGGGGGTGGCGGTCGTGGTGGAGACCGGGCAGGTGGCGCCGGGCGCCAGCATGGGCTGCTCCCACGCCCGGCGCAGACCGGCGGCCGGGTCGCCCTCCACGGGCACCGCCGTACAGCCGACGGCCAGAGCGAGGACCACGAGTGTGAGTCTCATGCCCCCTCTACCCGGAGGTGGGCCGAATGGTTCTCGGTCGGGCGGCCGGTGGCGGGAGAGGCGGGCCGAATGGTTCTCGCGGGTGGGAGGGCGGATGTCGGGTTCTGGGCGGATACTCTGATTCTGTGCGTTTCGGGGTCCTAGGTGCGGTGACCGTACACGCCGGTGGTGAACGGGTTCACGTGCCCGAGGCCAAGGTCCGTACGCTGCTGGCCGTGCTGCTCGCCCACCGGGGCAGGCCGTTGTCCGTCGCGCGCCTCGTCGAGCAGATCTGGGGCGACGATCCGCCCGAGCATCCGGCGCCCGCCCTCCAACGCAAGATCTGGCAGCTTCGCCGTACCCTCGACCAGGCGGAGCCCGGCGCCAGGGCGCTGGTCGAGTCGCGCCCGCCCGGCTACGCGCTGCGGGTGGAGGAGACCGCCGTCGACGCCGGGAGCTTCCGCGCCCTCACCGGCCGGGCGCGGGAGAGCGCGGACCCGCGCGAGCGCGCCCGGTTGCTCACCGAGGCGCTCGGGCTGTGGCGCGGCCCCGCGTACGCCGACTTCACCGAGGCGGACTTCGCCCGCGCCGAGATCAACCGGCTGGAGGAGGAACGCCTGCTCGCCGTCGAGGAGCGCGCCGAAGCGCTGCTGGAGGCGGGCGAGCACGACCGGGTCGTCGCCGAGCTGGGCGAACTGGTGGCCGCCCACCCCGTCCGCGAACGCTTGCGGGCCGCGCACATGCGCGCCCTCCACCGCCTCGGACGGCAGAGCGAGGCCCTCGGCAGCTTCCGCGAACTGCGCTCCCACCTGCGCGAGGAGCAAGGCGTGGACCCAGAGCCCGCCGTCGTCGCCCTCCACCAGGAGATCCTGGAGCAGCGCGTCGCGGGCGGCTCCGGCGGCAACCTGCCCGCCGCGCTCACCCTGCTGGTCGGCAGGGACGACGCGGTCGCCGACGTACGGGCGCTGGTGTCCGAGGGCAGGCTGGTGACGCTCACCGGCTCCGGCGGGGTCGGCAAGACGCGGCTGGCCGTCGCGGCGGCGCAGGGCCTGGTCGGTGAGTACCCCGACGGGGTGTGGCTGGTCGAACTGGCCGGGCCGCGCGAGCCGTCGGAGACCAGCGTGAGCGGCCCGCCCGCCGAGACCGTCGCCGTCACGCTCGACCTCCGCGACGGCGCCGGGCTCGGGCGCGGCGGCCGCGACCAGCGGGCGCCGCGCGGCGAGCTGACCCGGCTGGTGCACGCGGTGCGCGGCTGGCGCGCGCTGCTCATCCTGGACAGTTGCGAACATGTCGTCGATCAGGCCGCCGAACTGGCCGGGGCGCTGCTGCGCGGCGCGCCGGGCATTCGGGTGCTGGCCACGAGCCGGGAACCGCTCGGTCACGCGGGCGAGGTGGTGTGGACGGTGCCGCCGCTCGACGTCCCGGACCCGGACGCCGACCCGGCCGAGATCGCCCGCGCGGGCGCGGTGCGGCTGTTCGTCGCGAGGGCGTCCGCCGCCGCGCCGGGCTTCCGGCTCGACGCGGGCAACGCCGCCGACGTCGCCACCCTCTGCCGCAGACTGGACGGTGTCCCGCTGGCGCTGGAGCTGGCCGCCACCCGTGTGCGCGCGCTCGGCGTGCGGGACGTGCTGTGCCGTCTGGACGACCGGTTCCGGCTGCTCGCCTCCGGACACCGGGGGGCGCCACCGAGGCAGCAGACGCTGCAAGCGGTCATCGACTGGAGCTGGGACCTGCTCACCCCACGGGAACGAGTGCTGCTCAGCCGGTTGGCGATCTTCGGCGAGGGCTTCACGCTGGAGGCCGCCGAAGCCGTCTGCTCCGGCCCCGACCTGCCCGAGGCCGACGTGCCCGACCTGCTGGCCCGGCTGGTCGACCGCTCGCTGGTCGCCGTCGTCGAGGGGCCGCGCTACCGGCTGCTCGAATCGGTCGCCGAGTACGGCCTCCGGCGGCTGTGCGAGGCGGGCGAACTGCCCGCGCTGCGGCGCCGCCACACCCGCCACTACCTGGAGCTGGCCGAGCGTGCGGAGCCGCTGCTGCGCGGCCCGGCCCAGTTCGAGACCACCCGGAGGCTGGACGAGGCCGCCGCCAATCTGCGCCTCGCGCTCGACGGCGCGGTCCGCGAACGGGCCGCCGAGTTCGCGCTGCGGCTGGTCGACGCCCTGGCCTGGTACTGGTTCCTGCGCGGGCGCTGGAGCGAGGCGCTGCGCTCGATGGACTGCGTGCTGGCCATCGACCCGGCGGCGCCCGCCCGGCTCCGGGCTCGGGTCGGCGCCTGGGAGGCCGGGATCACGGTCCTGAACGGCGGCCCGGTCGACCCGCGCGCCGTACTCGGGCGCTTCGACCTGGCCGAGGACCCGTCCGGGCGGGCGCGGGCCGAGTGGTTCCTGAGCTTCGCCCTGTACGGCGGCGACCTGCGCACCGCCGAGTCGCTGGCCGACCGGGCGCTGGCCGGGTTCCGCGCCGTCGGCGACGCGTGGGGCGTCGCGGCCGCGCTGACCACGCGGGCGGCCCAGGCCATCGCCGGGGGCGACCTGGTGACGGCGGAGGACGCGGGCGAGCGCGGGCTGGCCGCTTTCGACCGGATCGGCGATCCGTGGGGACGGCTGTACGCCATGGAGTCGCTCACCGTCCTCGCCGAGGCCCACGGCGACCACGCGCGGGCCCGCCGCCTCCACGAGGAGAGCCTGCGCCTGGCCGACAAACTCGGCCTGCCCGTGGGCACCTGGGCCAGAGGCACGCCGATAGCGGAAGCCGCCCCCCGCAACGCGGACGACTGCCGGTAGGCGTCTACACGAGCGCCTGTTCCCGGTCGCGCAAGTACCTGGCGGTGAGTGCGGCCAGTACCAGGATGATCACGATGCTCGTGTATCCCGCCACCGTCAGCCCCGTCTGGAACGCCGCCCTTGCCGCCGCCAGCACCTCGCCGCCGAGGTCGGCGGGCAGCGTCTGCGCCGCGCCCAGCGCGCCCGGCATGTTGTCGCGCGCCGCCGCCGCGACCGGCTCGGGAACCCCGGCGGGGACCTCCACCCCTCCCCGGTAGACCGCCGTGACGAGCGAGCCCAGCGTCGCCACCCCCAGCGCCATTCCCACCTCGGACGAGGTCTCCGACAGCGAGGAGGCGGCCCCGCTCTTCTCTCTCGGAGCCACTGCGATGACCCGGTCGAGCACCAGGATCAGCAGCGGCCCGATCCCGATGGAGATCACCATGGCGCCGATGACGGCGAGCGCCGGTCCGGAGTCCGTCCGGCTCTGCGCCAGGGTGAACAGCAGCCAGCCGACCGCCATGAGCACCAGGCCGTAGGCGACCGCCCGGTGGGTGCCGATCCGCGCGGCCAGGGCCGGAGCCCCCATCGATCCGATCACGTTGGCCGCCGCGAACGGCACCATCCACAGCCCGGCCTGCAGCGGCGACATCCCCTGAACGAGCTGGAGATACTGGGCCAGGAACAGGATGAGGGCCGCCTGCACCAGCTGTCCCACCGCCATGCTGCCGAGCCCCACGCTGAAGACCCGGTGCCTGAACAACGACAGGTCCATGAGCGGCTTGGCCAGGCCGCGCTGGCGCCGTACGAACAGGATCGCCGCCACCACGCCGATCACGAGCCCGGCCGGAACGGACGGTTGCCAGCCCTCCTTGGCCCCGGTCTTCAGCGCGTACACCAGCGGCAGGATCGCCAGCAGCGAGAGCACCACGCTGAGCGGGTCGAGCCGTCCCGGCTCCGGGTCGCGGAACTCCGGCAGCAGCATCGGCCCGGCCAGCAGCAGCACGACCATGGCGGGCACCCCCAGCAGGAACACCGACCCCCACCAGAACCACTCCAGCAGGATCCCGCTCAACACCGGCCCGAGCGCGCCGCCGACGGCGAAGCAACTGCCCCAGACGCCGATCGCCAGGCCGCGCTGCCTGTCGTTCTGGAACATGTTGCTGATCAGCGCCAGCGTCGAGGGCATCAGCGTGGCACCGGCCACACCCAGCAGCGCGCGCGTCACGATCAGCATCTCGGCGCTGGTGGAGAAGGCGGCGGCCACCGAGGCCAGGCCGAAGGCGGCGGCTCCGATCAGCAGCAGTCTGCGTCTGCCGATGCGGTCGCCCAGCGTCCCCATGGTGATCAGCAGTCCGGCCGTCAGGAAACCGTAGATGTCGAGGATCCACAACTGCTGCGTACCGGTGGCGCCGAGGTCGGCGGCAAGGTGGGGCAAGGCCAGGTGGAGGGCCGTCAGGTCGACCGAGAGCAGGAAGACCGGCATCGTGAGTACGGCGAGGCCCACCCACTCCCGCACCCCGGCACGTGGCTGGGACATGAATCTCTCCTCAATGAGACGTAGGTGAGATTCACGGTGACGGGCCGGACTTTCGGAGCGGTGTCAGTTCACTCCTGGCGGCCGAGTGTCATCTGATACGACGACCACCAGGCGCCGTCCACCTCGACGATCTTCTCCTCGGTGCCGGTGGTGGCGAAGCCGAGGCGCTCGTACAGGCGCAGCGCGCCCTGGTTGTGCGGGTAGACGCCGAGGCTCACGCGCTGGGCGGACGGGTCGGCGAAGGCGGTGCGGACCGCGGCGCGCAGCATGGCCTCGCCGTACCCCTGGCCTCGGGTCTCGGGGGAGATCAGGACGAAGCCGAGCCGTACGGTCTCCCGGTCGGGCAGGTCGCGCAGCATGAAGTGGCCGACGACCGCGCCGGACGGGGTGAGGGCGGTGTGGCCCCGGCGGGTGGGGTCTGCGGCGTAGAAGGCGGTGAGCTGGTCGGCGAGGCCGGGGAGGGTGAAACCGGAGTTGCCCGACCAGGTGTAGAGGGCCCGCTCGTCGTCGATCCACGAGGCCACGCGCGGGGCGTCGGCAGGCTCGAAGGCACGTATCCGGATCATCCGGTCATGCTTCCATAAAGCCGGACATCGAGGGGTGGAGGCGCGGGCGTCGAGGCCGGTGCAGACAAATGTCGGCCCAACGCCCTCGCCTCCTGCGGGTCGCCCCCTCCTAAGTCGAACCCGCATATCGCCAAGTATCGGCGTTGCGGCTCGACTACGCAGGGTGCATAGCAGAATTGGGGGCCATCACTTATCCGACATATCTCGCGGATACGGCGATTCTTCTGCCGAAAGTCGTGGCGCGACGCCCCCGAGCCGCACCCCTGGCGGTCGCGGCCGGTGCATCGGTGGCTCTTGAATACGGGGCGGGGGTATGGGAGTGTCTGGGGAGTTCGCAGGCTCAAAGGAGAGGTTCATGGCTGAACGCGTACTTCTGATCGGCGTTTACGGGATGGAACTGGTGGAGTGCGGCGGCGCGTTGGCCGCCAACGTCGCCGCCGGAGGCGAGTCGTTCGCCACGATGATGCTCTGTCGGGAGCGCATGCAGTCCGACGTCCGCAAGGCCGGAGAGGTGCTCGGCGTCGAGGTCGACTTTCTCGGTTTCCGCAACGGCCACGTGGCCGTGGACGAGGAGCACAAGCGGGCCGTCGTCCGGGCGATCAGGCGCGTACGGCCCACCATCGTGATCACCCAGGACCCCGAGCACTCGCTGGCAGACCTGGACCCCGACCGCAGGCCCGCCATGACCCTGATCCTGGAGGCGCTCGGCCTGGCCAGCCGCGAGTTCGCCCTCGACGAGGGGCTGGACCCGCACCCGGTGCCGACCGTGTACTACATGACCCCGTCCCACCCCAACTGCGTGGTCAACATCGCCCCCTTCTGGGACAAGAAGACCGCCGCGATGGACGTCCTGGAGTCGCAGCTCGAATTCTCCGGGCGGCACTGGAGCGAGCAACTCGACCCCAAGGACGCTGAGGCGCTGGTGCCGGGCTTCGCGGAGCTGGACAGCGACCTCGCGCGGGGCCGCGCGGTGCACCGGGCGCTCGACCGGGCCGTGCACATCTACCACGGCATAGGCCACCACGGGCACTACGCCTTCGCCGAGGCGTACCGGCGTGAGGGCGACTTCCACCTGCCCGCCCTCGTCCGCTGACGCCCCGGCCATGACCGCGACGACCGCCTGTCCTCCCTCCGGGCGGTCGTCGCCTTTCCCTGAGCTACGGGCAGGAGGGGACGTCGCGCAGCGGGCCCAAGTCGGCCAGTTTGGGGCAGCTGCGTATGTACATCGAGCGCAGGTCGGGCATTTCCGGCAGACCGTCGAGGGTGCGCAGTCCTGGGATCGAGAGGATCGTAAGGTCCTCGACCCCGGGCAGCGCGGCCGGCAGGACCCAGGCGTCGAAGTCGTCCACGTAGCCGATGCTGAGCTCTCGTAGTGCGGGCAGTGTGGCCAGCACGGTCAGGTCCTTGACCTGGGGTCCGAAGATGCCCACCGTCGTGATCGACGGGTTACCGGCCAGTTCGTCCAGCGAGGTGAGCCCGGACTCGGGCGAGACGAGGATCTCGGTGAGGGCGGGGAAGGCGGACAGCCATCCGAGACCGGGGAGCGGGCGGTAGGCGATGCCGAGCTTCGTGAGGTGGGGGTGGCCGACCTTGTCCAGGTCCGTCACCGGGTTCTCGCTGAGGAAATCGAGTTCGCGCAGGGCGGGTAGCCCTTCCAGGCCGTTGAGGCTGATCCGCCAGTCAGCGCTGATCGTGAGTTCGGTGAGCGCGTCGAGCCCGTGCAGGTCCGCCAGCGAGGTGATCCGCATCGGCTGGCCGGAATCCATCCTCAGTCTCTTGAGGCCGTGCAACCGGGTGATCTGCCGCAGATCGCGGACGGACGGGCACTTGGAGATCGAGAGTTCTTCGAGTCCGTCACCGAGTGTGGTCAGGTCGTACAGCGCCGGGCAGTCGTACAGGTGCAGTGACCGCACCTCGGGGATGCCGTTGAGTGTGGTGAGCCGCTTGCTGCTGATCTCAAGTTTCGCGAGCGGCGGCAGATCCGCCAGCGGGGTGAGGTCGTGGCTGCGCAGATCCAGGAGCTCCAGTTCCCGTAGGGCGGGCAGGTCGCCGAGCGGGGAGAGGTCCTTCACCTTCGCGCCCAGCTCCACCTGCACCCTGGCGAGGGACGGATGGCCGCGCAGCGCCTCCAGCGAGGTCAGGCCGTGAAAGGCCCAGAGCCTGATCGCGGTCAGGCCGGGGAAGCGGAAGACGATCCCCAGGTCGGTGATCGGGCCGAACGGCAGATCGAGTTCGGAGACCTGCGGATAGGGGCCGCCGCGGTCGAGCCGTTGGAGATCGTCGCAATACTCCAGGGAGAGCTTGCGCAGAGATGGCAGCGCGTCAACGCCGTCAAGCGAGACCAGCTCCGAGCCGACAGTGAGTTCCTCAAGCGCGGGCAGGTCGCGCAGGCCCGTCAGGCTCGCGACCGATGTCCCCCGCAGGTTGAGGCTTCTCAGCCCGGATGCCCCTGACAGCGGGCTCACGTCGCGGATCGCCTCGCAACCGGAGAGATCGAGATGCTCCAGGCGGGCGAACACGGCGGCCCCTGCCAGGCTCGACACCTTCGTCGCGGACAGATCCAGGTAGGTGAGCCGGCACATGCCCAGTAGCGGGGTGAGGTCCTTGATCCGGGTGGCCGCGAGGTGGAGGGATTCCAGGCGGGTCAGGGCGGCGAGCGGGGTGAAGTCGGTGACCTCGCTGGCCCGTTCGAGACGCAGGCTGGTCAGTTCGGTGAGCCCGGCGAGTTCGGAGATGTCCGGGTAGAGGCCCGCTCGCAGCAGGTCGATCATGCGCAGGTTGGTGAGGTGGCGCAGGCCAGGAGGCAGGGAGTCGCCGCTGACCGTCAGTTCGGTACGGCCCTCGCGGACGAAGGCGGGCGCCACGATGAACTCCGCGAACCCGTCGGGGTCGGGGGTCTTCTGCCAGATCTTCAGCAGTCGTTCCGTGGGCGGTAAGGCGATCTCGGCGAACTCGCCGGCGAGTTCGAGCGCGGGCCGGGTGACGTGCGGCGCGACGATGGCGAGTTCGCGGACGGCTTTCCACGCGCGGGTCGGGGTCGCCTTGGGGAGCAGGGCGCGCAGCGCCGGAAGGTTCGGGACCATGCCGCCGCACTCTATCCACGGAGACCGACAGTCCAGGCCCTGCTCCTCATGAGGGCGACCTACGCCAGCTTGGGGCAGTCGGAGATCTCTGCGGGGACGTCGCGCAGCGGGCCCAGGTCGCTCAGCTTGGGGCAGTAGGAGATGTGCGCATAGCGCAGGTCGGGCATTTTCGGCAGGCCGTCGAGGGTGCGCGTTCCGGGGACCGAGAGGATGGAAAGCTTCTCGACCCCGGGCAGCGCGGCTGGCAGAACCCAGGTGTCGAAGTCGTCCACGTCGCCGATTCTGAGTTCGCGCAGGGCGGGCAGTGTGGCCAGTACGGACAGGTCCTTGACCTGGGGCCCGAAGAGGCCCACCGTCGTGATCGACGGGTTGCCGGCCAGTTCGTCCAGGGAGGTGATCCCGGACTCCGGCGAGATGAGGATCTCGGTGAGGGCGGGGAAGGCCGACAGCCATCCCAGACCGGGGAGCGGGCGGTAGGCGAGGTCGAGTTTCTTGAGGTGGGGGTGGCCGACCTTGTCCAGGTCCGTCACCGGGTTCTTGCCGGGGAAATCGAGTTCGCGCAGGGCGGGTAGCCTCTCCAGGCCGTTGAGGCTGATCGGCTCGTGAGCGCCGATCGTGAGTTCGGTGAGGGCGTCGAGTCCGCGCAGGTCCGCGAGCGAGTTGATCCGTATCGGGTGGCCGCCATCCATCCTCAGCCTCTTGAGGCCGCGTAGCCGGGTGATCTGCCGCAGCTCCCGGACGGACGAGTACATCGTGATCGTGAGTTCTTCGACCCACTCGCCGAGCGCGGTCAGGTCGCTCAGCGCCGGGCAGCCGTCCAGGTGCAGTGACCGTACCTCGGGGATGCCGTTGAGTCTGATGAGCTGGTTGCTGCCGCTGATCTCAAGTTTCGCGAGCGGCGGCAGACCTGCCAGCTGGCTGAGATCACGGCGGCGCACATTGAAGAGCTCCAGTTCCCGCAGTGCCGGCAGGTCGCCGAGGGGGGAGAGATCCTTCAGCCTCGTCGTCAGGGTGAGCTGCACCTTGGCGAGCGACGGATGGCCTCTCAGCGGCTCCAGCGAGGTCACGTGGTTGGAGGCCGAGAGACTGATCTCGGTCACGCTCGGGAACCGGGAGACGATGCTCAGATCGGGCAGCGAGGTGAAGCGCAGGTCGAGTTCGGTGACCTGAGGATGGGGGCCGCCAGGGGCGAGGTGTTTCAGATCGGACCCCGGTCCGAAGGCGAGTTTACGCAACGACGGGAGCGCGTCGAGGCCGTCGAGCGAGACCAGTTTCTCGCCGACGGTGAGCTCTTCCAGCGCGGGCAGGTCACGCAGGCCAGTGAGGTCGGTGACCGACGTCCAGGACACGTCGAGCGATCTCAGGTTGGACGCCCCTGACAATGGGCGCACATCGTCGATCGCATCGCAACTCGTGACATCGAGCTCGGTGAGATGAGGGAAGGCATCGACGAAGCCTTCGAGGCTTGCCACCTTGGTCCGTGACAAGTTCAGGCGGGCGAGGCGGCGCAGGCCGAGGAGCGGGGAGAGATCGCTGATCCGGGTGTCCCCGAGGTCGAGATTCTCCAGCCGGGTCAGCTCGGCGAGGGGCGAGAAGTCGGTGATCCGGACGGCTCCGCGCAGACTCAGTGCGGTCAGCTCGGTGAGGCCGGAAAGCTCGGAGACGTCGATGTAGTCGGCGCTTCGCGACAGCTCGACCCTGCGCAGGTTGGTGAGGTGGCGCAGGCCGACCGGCAGGGAGCTCCCTTTGACCGGCAGCTCGGTACGGCCCTCGCGGACGAAGGCGGGCGCCACGATGAACTCCGCGAACCCGTCGGGGTCCGGGGTCTTCTGCCAGATCTTCAGCAGCCGCTTCGTGGGAGGTAAGGCGATCTCGGCGAACTCGCCGGCGAGTTCGAGCGCGGGCCGGGTGACGTGCGGCGCGACGATGGCGAGTTCGCGCACAGCCCGCCAGGCGCGGGTCGGGGTCGCGGTGGGGAGCAGGGCGCGCAACGCCGGGAGGTTCGGGATCATGCCGCCGCACCTTACCCATGGAGGCCGACAGTCGGGACCCGTGGAGGAACGGTACCGGGTTTCGCTGGGGGCGACAGTGTCGGG
>NZ_BAAAHQ010000011.1:92653-215970 GCF_039525605.1 Nonomuraea longicatena
CGACGCCGCCCGCTGTGCCTCAGCCCGTCGAGGTGGGCATCGGCGACTCCGACTCCGACGGCGACTCCGAGGAGGAGGGCGACGGGGTGACGACGCTGCCGTCCTCCGCGCTGATGAGCACCTTCCCCTTGGTGCCCTCCGACGTCAGGTACTCGGCCTTCCAGACCGGGGTGCCGTTGGACTTGGTGAGCTTCAGCTCGTGGATCTTGGCACCCGGGTACTCTTCCTGCACCTTCTCCACGGCCTGGGCGTAGGTGAGCTTGGCCGAGTCGGCCAGGTCCTTCTCCTGGGCCTTCTCGTCGGCGCTGCTCGACTCGGCCGACGGTCCCGAGACGACCTTGCCGGTCTTGCCGTCGATGCTGACGTTGTTCTCGGTGCCGTCCGTGGAGACGACGGTCACCTTCCACAGGTTGTCGCTCTTCTCCCAGTCGAGCTCGGTGACGGTGCCGCTGACGGCCGCCTCCGCCGCCTTGCCCGCGGCGTCGATCGTAGTCATCTCCGAGGTCATCGACTCACTCGGGCTGCCGGTCGGCATGCCCGTCTCAGTGGGCTCGGCCGTGGGACTCGCCGGGCTCTGCGCGGCCATCCCCGCACTGGACTGGACCCCACTGGATCCGCAGGCCGCTGCGGCGAACAAGGCGGCGGCTGCGACAGCGGAGCGAACGATGTGCTTTGTCGTTATTTCCCCCATGTAGTGCACGCTGCCCCAGAACGCTCATAGGCATTCCCGCAGCTCAGTAATGTCCGGACACGGGGGGTTAACCATTTGCGGGTGCCTTCCGGCCAAGGCTAGCTTCCGGAGTATGAGACCGGTCACCGAGCCCGAGATCCGCGCGTCCTTCGTCAACTGCACCAAGGGCGAGGCCAAGCGCCTTGCCGTACCCCGGGATCTGGGCACGCGCCCCTGGGCGGACCTGGACTTCCTCGGCTGGCGGGATGCGTCGGGGCCCGACCGGGCCTATCTGGTCGCCGAGTCGGGCGACGCGCTCGTGGGGATCATGCTGCGCCGGGCCGTCCCGCATGCCGGGCATTCCCGCCGGAGCATGTGCTCGTTCTGCCTGACCATGCACTCGGGCGACGGCGTCTCGCTGCTGACGGCGCGGCGGGCCGGGCGCGACGGGCAGCAGGGCAACTCGGTCGGCGCCTACGTCTGCACCGATCTCGCCTGTTCGCTGTACGTACGGGGGAAGAAGGAGGTCGGCGCGGGCGGGCGGCTGCATGAGACGCTCACGCTGGAGGAGAAGATCGAGCGGACCGCCGCCAACCTCGCCGACTTCGTGGACAAGGTCACGGCGGGCTGACCCCCAGCCGTCCGTCAGCCGTTCGTGCGCGGCGGGCGGCAGAGTGCCGCCATGAACAAGACCGCGCTGCTCGTCGTGTCCCACCCTCGCGCCACCTCGCTCACCCAGCGCGCCGCCGTGCGCGCGCGGCGGCGTCTCGAACGTGAGGGTTACTCCGTCGATCTCCTCGACCTGTACGCCGAGGGCTTCGACCCCCGCATGCCCCTGGAGGACGAACCGGACTGGGGTTATCGCGACAAGGTCTACTCCGCCGAGGTCCGGCGGCACATGTCCAGGATCGAGGCCGCCGACCTGATCGTCGTGATCTTCCCGATCTGGTGGTTCGGCCTGCCCGCGATGCTCAAGGGCTGGATCGACCGCGTCTGGAACTACGGTCTCTCCTACGGCCGCCGTGAGCCGAGACTGCGTGGGAAGCGCATGGTGTGGGTGGGTCTCGGCGGATACTCGGAGCAGCATTTCACCGGCGGCGGATGGGACGCGACCCTCACCCGGACCCTCAAGGTCGGTATCTCCGAGTTCAATGGAATCGAGGACGTGGACGTCCGCCTGATCTATGGCACGGTTCCCGGTGGAGAGGTGACAAATCGCCATGCAGAGGACATTCTTCACGCGGCGGAAGTGGCGGTAGTCACAAAACCGGTAAACATTGCCTAATATGGTGGACCGGTATATCCCCCGGGGGGCCACCAAATGGGAACGTTGCGCATTCATTTCACGGGCGACGACCTGGCCCGTACCACGGTGGCCGCTGCCGCCGACCCCCTCTGGGAGGTGGTCTTCAGCCGGTTCCGGCTGCGTGAGCGGGTCCGGCGGCCCGCCTTCCGTCCCTGGATCGACGAGTTGCGGGCGAACCCCGCGCGGACCGTCCAGATGCGCGACGGCGTCGCCCTCCTCGAAGTGCTCGCCCCGCTCGCCCCCTATTGGCCGGATTTCCTGACCCCGGTGGAATCCCGGCGAGGGCTGGAAACCGGGCTCGACACGGTCATGTCCACGCCGCCCGCCCGAATTCGCGCCGAACTCCGCCGTCTTTCCCAGCACCGCCGCCTGCCCGGGTGGATCAGCGGCATCGCCGCCGGACAGATCGACGAGATGACCCGCATCGGTGACTGCATGCGCTCCTACTACGCGGCCGCGATCGAGCCGTGCCAGCACCTCGTCCATGCCGCCGTCGCCGCCGACCGCGCCCAGCGCGCCCGCGACCTGCTGGAGGGCGGTGTGGAGGGGCTGCTGGCCGGGTTCGGCGCGCTCATGCGCTGGGATGCGCCGGTGCTGGAGGTGTCCTTCGACTTCGACGCCGAACTCCACCTGGAGGGGCGCGGGCTGAAGCTGGTCCCGTCGTACTTCAACCAGCGCAATCCCGTCACCTTCGGCGATCCCGGGCTGCAGCCCGTCCTGCTGTACCCGATCGAGAACCGCTTCCGCTGGTCGCACTCCGGCGTGTCCGGCAAGGGGCTGGAGGACCTGCTCGGCAGGACCCGCGCCGCCGTCCTGCTCGCGCTGGTCGTGAGCACGACCACGACCGAACTCGCCCGCGCGCTGCACATCTCGCCCGCCGCCGTCAGCAGGCACACGGGGGTGCTGCGGGAGGCCGGGCTGATCGCGACGCGACGGGACGGCACCGCCGTGCTGCACACGGTCAGCCCGCTGGGCACCGCCCTCATCGAAGGTCACGCTATCGCCTAATTTATGGTGGTTTATGCGCTTATGCGGAGGGGGCTGCCATGAGGGTGTTCGCGGGGCTCATGCTGGCGGCCCTGGTGTTCGTGCAGGTCCCCGTCGTGGAGCAGGGCTTTCCCGAGCTGACGCCGGGCGTCGCCCGCCGCCTCGACGCCGCCGTCCGGCGGGTCATGGGGACGGCCGCCGTACCCGGTGCGATCGTCGGCCTGCACGTGCCGGGCAAGGGCGCCTACGTGCGCGCCTTCGGCCTGGCCGACCAGGTCTCCGGCGCCCGCATGAGCCCGGACCTGTACATGCGGATCGGCAGCGTCACCAAGACCTTCACCGTGACCGCCGTGCTCCAGCTCGCCGACCGGGGCGCGCTCTCCCTCGACGACCCCATCGGCGAGTACGTCGGCGGAGTCCCCAACGGCTCTCGCATCACCCTGCGCCACCTCGCGGCCATGCGCAGCGGCCTGCACGACTACTCCGCGGACGAGGCTTTCGGCAAGATCCTCCTGGCCGACCCGAAACGCGCGTTCGCCCCCAGGGAACTGCTCGCCTACTCCTTCAAACATCCGGTACGGTTCCGGCCCGGCGAGCGCCACCAGTACTCCAACACCGACATGATCCTGCTCGGCCTCGCCGTCGAGAAGGCGGGCGGCCTGCCGCTGGCCGCCTACCTCGAACGGAACATCCTCAAGCCCGCCGGGCTCACCCGCACGTTCCTGCCGCCGGGCGCCGCGCTGCCGAAGCCGTACGCGCACGGCTACACCGACCAGACCGTCACGGGCGCGATCACCGACGCCACCGGCTGGAACCCGTCCTGGGGCTGGGCGGCGGGCGGGATGGTCTCCACCCTCCAGGACCTGCGCACCTGGGCGCGGGTCCTCGCCACCGGCGCGCTGCTCCTCCCGAAGACCCACGCCGAACGGGTGAGAACCGACCCCGGCGGGTACGGCCTGGGCCTCATCGACGCCCACGGGTGGATCGGGCACAACGGCTCGCTGCCCGGGTACGAGGCGGTGGCCGTCTACCTTCCCGAGGAGCGGGCCACCCTCGTCGTCCTCCTCAACACCGACGTCGTCCACCGCGACACCGAACCGAGCACCCTGGTCGCCAGAGCGATCACGGACGTGGTGACGCCCGGTCGCCCGTACCGGCTGCCGGGGTGATCAACACGTGGCGGTATCCGTCAGCCGTGTGCTGTCCAAGCTCGGCTGTGCCAACCGCGTGCAGGCCGCACTATCGGCCCGCGACGCCCGTACCCCCTGAAGATCCGCTCTGCAGAGAAAGTCGTGCATCACCGCAGATCATTGAGTATCTGCCCGAAGTGGGCGGCCGCCTCCGCTGGGTCGTATCCGGGGATGGCGGCGCGCATGAGGTCGGAGACCTGGCGCTCGGCGTCCGTGCACGCGTCGCGCACCGCCGCGAGAGTCTCCTCCGCGAGCTCATGGCGGGACAGACGCAGCGCCTGCGGCCCGTATGCGACGTCCAGGACCCGGCCGTCGAGGTCGACGCTCGCCTTGATCCGACCCGACGCCCGTTCGGCCGTTCCGACGATCTTCTCAAGGTCCTCCGTGGCTGTGGCCAGCCAGGACTCCAGCTGCCGCTGCTGTCTGGCGACCTCTTCCAGGTCCTGCTCCCTGATGTCGGCCGGGTCGAAGTTGTGCTGGTACATCGTTCGCCTCTCGGGCCTAAAGAAGATCGCGGGCCGCTTGCTCGACCCGTTCGCGCACGAAGGTCTCGTCGAGCGGCTGCGGCAGGGCCGACGCGCTGCCCTCGGCCCGGTCGACGATCTCCTGCGCCTTTCGCACGCCGTCGTCCTGGGCCGCTCTGAGCACGGCTGTTATCTCGCGGGCCAGTGTTCCCTCGCCGAGGCGCAGCGCCCGTGGGTCGATGTGCAGCCTCGTCAGCCCGCCGTGGCCGTCCGCGGTCGCCTCGATGAGGCCGTCCCTGCTCACGGCCCGGCCCTCCGTCTGCCGGATCGCGGTGCCCACGGCCTGCAGATCGCGGATGATCCGCTGGCCCTGGGTGAAGTAGTCGGTCAGGTACTCGGCGTCGTTTTCCGGCGCAGGTGACGGCATGTCAACCTCCTGCAGTCAGAGCGGGTAGCCGCCGAGCCTAGACGACTCTTGGTGTGATCTTGACTTTATGATGACATGTACCGATATCGTGTTGGCGCATGGCGGGACTTGAGATCGCTCTGGGAGCGACGGGGCAGGAAGCCTCGCAGATCAGGACCCACGGGGAAGCCTACGGTGCGGCGCTCGGGGCGATGCAGGCGCGCGGTGATGGTGTGTCCTCCTGGGGGGATGACGGCCTCTTCGCCGTCTTCACCAGTGCGTACGCCGAATGCCGCGCGGTGAGCATGGCGGCGCTGTCCGGGCTCTCCGGGGAGATGAGTGCGACCGGTGAGACCATGCAGGCCGTGGTCAAGAACACGGCCGACACCGAGGCCGCCAACGCCGAGGCATTCCAGAACCTCAATCGCGCATGGGCGTGACGCTTCCCCCGGAGGTCGCCGGGGTCATGCAGATGCTCGGGCCGTTCCCCCGTTTCGACGAGGACGACGCCAGAGTAGGCGAAGGCGGCGCCGTACGCGCGGCGAACGCGAGCACGGTCAATGCCGCGGCGGGCGCCGATTCGTCGGTCCGCGCCGCTCAGCAGGTCTATCGCGGCGAGTCCGCCACTGCCATGCAGGGCCACTGGGAGCGTACGGGAACGCAGAACGGCCACGTCGCCCAGGCCAACGCCGCGATGCGGTTGGCCCCCACAGCGCTTGAAGGTGCGGCGGGAGTGGTGTCGGCGGTGAAGGTCGCCGTGGGCACCCAGGCGGTCTACACGACGGTCGAGATCGCCAGGCTGCTGGCCTTCGGAGGGGTGGTCGGTGCGACGGCCGCCACTGCCCGCGTTCTCATGCGCCGCCAGATCGTCGGGCGGATCCTGCGCGAGGGCAGCGAGGGGACCGGAAAGGTCATCGCTCCCATCGTGCGTCGCCGGATCACCGAGCCGATGCGCCGTATCCTGGACGATCTACGCCGTCCCGGTGGGCCGGGAGGTCCGACCCCGGCGCTCGCGGGTACGGGAGGCCGCACCGTCCGTCCGGCCTCCGCCGGTCGGCGCGACCATCTGGACAACCCCAACATCGCCACCTGGGGAAGGAAGAAGAACGACGGTGGCGGCAGCAGCAACAACAACAGCAATAACAACAACAGCAATAACAACGACAACAACAACAACGGCAACGACCACGGGCTCAACCAGCAGAACCGTAAGCCGCACAACAGCAACGCACGTAAATCCTCCAAGGACAAGCACGAGAACGCGGCCCGCCATGGCGGACGGCGTAAGATCCCGCCGAACCCGAACAAGCGGAAGAAATAGCCAGTGACCCACCGCGACAGCATGATCCGGGAGGAGCGACGTGGGCGTTGACGATCTGCTCGCCAGAGCCGACCGGCTGGTCGAGGAGGATGACGTCGAGGGCGCCGCCGCGCTCTATGCCGAGGCCGCACAGCAGGGGACGCCCGGCGCCGCGACGCGCCACGGCGAGATGCTGTTCCACCTCGGGCGGGACGACGTGGCCGAGTCGGTGCTGCGTGCGGCTCTGGCCAAGGGGGAGCCGGACGCCCTCGACTGGCTGTCCGACCTCCTGGTCGAGACCGGGCGAGGCGCGGAGGCCGCCCTGCTCCAAGAGCAGGCGGACCGGGCGCTGCGGGCTGCCACCATCTGGGCCGACGCGGCAGGTGATCGCGGGCGTGCGGAAGCGTGGTACAGGAAGGCGGTCGAGCGGGGCGAGCCCGGTGCGCTGAACGACTTCGGTTCGTTCCTCAGCGAGGACGACTCCCGCCGAGAAGAGGCCGAAGCACTGCTGCGCCAGGCCGCCGAGCAGGGTGACGCGCTGGCGTTCAGCAATCTGGGCGGGATGGCGCTCGACCACGGCGACCCTGAGGCGGCCGCCGCCTGGCTGCGTCAAGGTCTTGAGCTCGCGGACCAGACCGGGTCGACGGCGCTGCTGAAACTGGCCGTGGCCGAGGAACGCACGGGCAACACCGAGGCCGCCCGTGCGCTCTACGACCGTGCGGTGGCGGACGGCGTGACGGACGCGCACGTCACGCGGGCCAGATTCCTGGCCGATCAGGGGGAGCCAGCGGAGGCCGACTTCCTGGCGGGTCTGGAAAAGGGCGAAGAGGGCGCTCATTACTACTTCGGCGAGTTCCTCGCGGCCAACGGCCGGGTGGACGAGGCGGTCGGGCACCTCTACCAGGCGGTCGAGGACGGCTCCACCGCCGCCCACGAGGAACTGGCCCTGATCTACCAGAGCCGAGGGGCCGTCAAAGCGGCCGAGGACCACTTCAAGGAGAGCATCGCGGCAGGCTGGCTGAGCGCGATCTGGGCGTACGCGGAACTGCTCAGGCAGGAGGGCCGTGGCGGCGAGGTGGCCGCCCTGGTGCCCGAGGCCCAACGCCTCGGCGCCACCGCCGAGCAGGTCGAGGAACTCACCCGCTGACCGTCGAGCAGCTCAGGCGCTCTGCTCGGCGCCACCGCCGAGCGGATCGGGCCGCCGTGGATCAGTCGCGGCGCCACAGCAGCGCGGCGGCGGCCAGCGCGGCCTCGTGGTAGGCGGGCAGCGGCTCCTCGCTCCAATAGACCTCGACGCTGGGGTCCTTCTCGCCCATCTGCACCAGTTCGGTCTGCCCCGCCACCGTGTGTTCCCAGGCGCGTGACTCCGGCTCGACCTCGGAGAGGTAGACGCGGTGCGGGCCCTCCGGCCCGGAGCGCCATGCGCGCCGTACCGACATCGTGCCCGGACGCTCGGACAGGGCGTCGACCACGAGCTGGTCGGTGATGTCGAACAACTCGTCCTCCAGATCGGCCAGCTCGCCGGGGACGCCGTCGGTCAGGTCGATCCCCGCCGGGACGGCCTGCGGCACCTCCGGCGAGGCCGGGCCGAAGGTGTGGCCCGTGGCGGGCGTGATGTCGGAGATCGGGACCCGGTCGGCGCCCATGGGCTCGTCCACGCCGCCGAGCGCGGCCAGCAGGTCGCGCAGTGTCTGGAGCTCGGCGACGGTCAGCGGCACCCCGCGTTCGGCGGCGGCCACGGTCACCGCGTCGGGCAGGCGGATCAGCTCGCCGCGACCGCCGAGGATCGACCGAAGCTCGGCGAGCGGTTCATCCGGCAACTGCCCGGCCAGGCGCAGCAGCAACCGGTGCGTACCCCGGTAGATGCGCCACGCCCGCGCGTCGAGCTCAGCCCACTCGGCCGTCACGTCAGATCTCCTCCATCACGATGACCTGGAAGTCGCGAGGTACCTCCGGAATGACCCCACGCCTGACCATATCCTCCGCCAGCAGTTTCGCCTGTGTGTGCATTTGCGCCGCCAGCTCGGGGTCATCGACCCGGCGAGTGCGAGAACGCGGCGGCAGCACCGACTCCTGGTCCTCGGCGAAGGAGGAGAAGACGGAGATGTCCCTGGCGTGCTGCCCGGTGAGCTGGTAGACGACCAGGACCTTGCGGTCACCGGCGGGGTTCTCCGCCATGAACCTGATCGCGACCTCCATCAGGGTGCTCACGCTCAGGAACTCGCGAGCCGTACCGGTCGGGAACATGTCCGAGCCGTAGATGGGCGAGTAGACCGGGGTCAGCCAGTCTCCGCGGAACGCCTGCACCGGAGCCTCCGGCGAGCCCACCGCCGGAAGCTGGCGCATCGCGTCGTCGACCATGTCGGCGTGCCAGCGCATCTCGTCGAACAGTTTGGGGATCACCCGCCCCACCCGAGAGTCGATCTCCTCCTGCGCCGCTCGCTGCTCCTTGCGGGCCTCCCTGAGGTCGGCGCCCGCCTCACGGGCGGCGACCCTGTCGCCCTGCGTCTTGGCCTCGTCGAGCTTCGCCTGGGCGGCCTCGCCCCGCCTGACCGCGTCCACATACGACTGGGCATCGGTGTTCATCGGCGACCGCGAGTCCAGATGACCGCCGCCCGTGTGCAGTGCCGGGCGCAGCGCCATCGGAAGCGGCAGCGCCTTACGACCGGTCGCCAGGTTGTCCAGATAGTTCTTGACCAGGCTGTCCACCTTGGACACCATGCCGTTGCGAACCATCGACTCCGACACCCCGGCCGACCACAACTGGGTGCGGATGACGTTGTTGATCAGGTAGTGGCCGTGCCTGGTGTACACGGTCAGCGCCATCAGGTGCGGCAGCGACAACCGGTCACCCAGGGCCCGAACCGCCGCGCTGTCGGCCGGGTCGATCCCGTTGCGGGTCAGCCATTCGGCCAGCAGCGGCTGGGTCACGTCGCCGCTCTGGAACTGCGTCCACAGCTCGTTGGCGATCTGGCCCACCTTCGGATGCTGTGTCTCGGCGAATCCGGCGACATCGGTGGCGTTGACCAGGTAGCGGTGCTCGTGCGGGAACATTCCGTCGGGCAGGATCTCCCTGCGCAGGGTGGCGAGGTCCAGGCCCGGCAGACTGCGGTACAGGTCCACGGCGGTACCGCGAGCGTTCGGCTCCAGCCGCAGGCCTCCGACCTCGGCGATCTGTGCGCCGCGCATGACCTCCAGCAGCGAGTGGTCGCGGCCCGGCAGCATCCAGCCCATGAGCGCACCCAGGAACATGTTGGTCTGTTCCTCGCCCAGGCCGAGGAACTTGACCGCTCGCAGCATCCGCGTGGTCGTCGCCGAGATGCCGTCGATCACCGGGAAGCCGTCACCTTCGGCCTTTCTGGCCCAGTTGGTGGAGGTGCTGTCGTGGGAGGTTATGCCCTCCCTCCACGGCAGCGGCGTGCTGTCGTCCAGCGGCCTGCCGTGGTGCTCCTCGACGAAGGCGCGCTCCAGCCGTCCGAGCGGGGTGCCCAGGTCGGCGTAGTGGCCGGGGGAGGTGATGAGTCCGAGCGCCTCCTGTTCCTCCGGGGTGCGGTTGTTGCGCTTGCGCTGGCTCTGCACCACTTCGACCATGTCCCGCACGGCCCGTGTCGAGCGCATGACGACGTTGCCGGTGCCGAACGGGTCGCGGGCGAATCGGAAGCCGGTCGGGTCGAACCGGCCCTCCAGCCGTCCCAGCACCGCGCGACTGGTGCTCTCGTCGAGTTGACGGTGTGCGTTGCGGACCTCGGCCATGTCCAGTCCGGCGGCTGTGGCATCGTCCCAGCGCTGGTTGTCGAAGATGTCGAGCAGTGCCTTGGCCAGGACACCGGGATTGTCGCGATTGAAGTAGGCGGCGTTGTAGAAGGCGGTCATGAGTTCGCGCACGTTGCCGTGCCTGAGCAGGTCGCTGAAGGGGACCTTGGTGCCGACCTGGCCGGCGCTGGAGGGCTCGTCGTCGCGGAAGAACGCGCTCTCCACCCGCCGTGTGAACCCCTCTGTCGTTTCGTCCGCCCGCTGCGGGGTGAGGGTCAGCAGGACATCGCGCATCTTGGTCAACGCGGTCCGCGCGGTGTCCCGGATCTCCGGGAGGTTGAAGTAGTAGGCGCCCAGCCGCTGCTCGAACCGCGTTGCCGCGTCAGCCCAGCGAGGGTCGTTGAAGAACCGCTCGAAATCGAACGGTGCCCGGGTCCGATCCGACTCCCTGTCGGCGGTGGTCTCATCGTGGCCGCGCCGACCGGCCGCGTCCTCGTCCTTCCCGCGTGGGCTCGCCGGAGCGTCGTCCTCGCGGCGCGCGTTCGGCTGATCGCCGTCCTCGCGACGCGGATTCGCGGGGCGTTCGTCCGCGCCGCGCGTGTTCGGCGGGCCGTCGCCCGCCGGGGTGGTGTCGGCCCTGCGGGTAGCGGTCTCGTCCGCGCCACGTGGTGTCTCGCCAGGTGTGCGCGCGGTTTCTCCACTCGTGCGTACGGTCTCACCGGCCGTACGCTCGTCGGCCGTGCGTGCGGTCGAGGGAGTGCTGTCGTCGCCTGGCCGGGTGGTTGAGGGCGCGTCCGGTTCGGTGCGCGCCGGCACTGGGCCGGTGTCCCCGGAGCGGCCGCTGTGGTTGAGCAACTGATCGATACGGCTGCTCGGACCGGCACCCGCGTCATCGCGTCGTCCGGCCGGGCGGGACGACGTGTCGCCCCTCGTCTCGGAGCCCGCGCGAGAGGCCGGTTCCGGAGCTCGGGGCGCTGGGACGACGCCGGGCTCGCCGGCGCGGCCACGCGCCTCACCCCTGGGGGTGCCCGAGTCCGCCGCCGCATGGGGTTGACCCGGGTGACCCGGTCCGGACGGCGACTGCCCAGCCTGAGCCGGCCCGGTTTGCGACTGACCAGCCTGGGCTGCCCCAGGCTGTGACTGCGCGGCTTGGTTCGGCCCGGCTGGATTCTGCCCGGCCTGGGTGGCGCTGGTCTGGTTCTGCCCGGCCTGCGCAGGGCCGGGCGGCGACTGCCCTGCCTGGGCTGGGCTGGTCGGTGACTGTCCGGGCTGGGACGGACCCGTGCCGGGCTGGGACGGGCCGGCGGGCGACTGACCGGCCGGTGGCTGCCCGGCCTGAGCTGAGCCGGAGGCCGGTTGCCCGGCTTGGGCCGACCCGGCGTTGGCCTGACCGGCGGGCGACTGCCCCGGAGCCGAAGGCCCAGTAGGGGACTGCCCCGGAGCCGAAGGCCCGGCGGGGGACTGCGGCGGGCCCGCAGGGGATTGGCTCGGAACGGTGGGCCCGGCCACTGCCGGACCTGCTGCCGGAGGGCCGGCCGGGGGCTGTCCGGCCTGAGGCAGCGGAGCCACGGCCGGGCCCGCCGCCTGCTGCTGGACGGCACGCTCCGGACCCGCCTGCGCTGGGGTGGACTGCTGTCCCGGATCCGCGCCGCGAGCGGGTGCGGACGCCTCGCTGAGTGTGGTGTTGCGTGCCTGGCTACCACCGTCGCCGCCGGATCCGCCGTCCGCGCGGCCACCGACAGGAGAACCGCCGGTTCCGTTCGGGGCGCCGCCGTCCTGGCGAGTGCCGTTCGGTGGGCCGCCGTCCTGGCGGGGTCCGCTCGGGGCGCCCCCGTCGGTCCCGGGGCTGTTGTCCGCGCGCGGGCCGCCGTACCCCGATGTACTGTCCGTGCGAGAGCCGCCACCGGACCCGGGGCCGTCACCGGACCCGGAGCCGCCATTGGACCTGGGGCCGTCACCACCGCCGTCGGGCAGGGTCGCGGTGCCTCCGCCTGATCCTCCGTCGCCCCCGGTACGGGGGAGCGCGCCCGCCAAATGCTGGCCGTCGGCGCCGAGCGCGCTGGAGGTGACGCCCTTGGCGAGCATCTCCCAGCTGAAGTTGCCCTCCGCCAGCAGCGAGCCCGCGGTCGTGATGCCGCCGGTGAGGGCGAACTGACCGGCCTGACCGTAGATGGAGGAGGAGGCCGCCGCGAGGAGCTTGTCCGCCGTCCCCATCTCCGCCCGGGTCAGCCCGGCCCGCAACGCCGGGCTCGCCATCCGGTTCAACCCGCCCGACAGGGCGCCCATCATGCCGCCCATCGCCGCGCCGCTCAGCGCCGACACACCCAGCTGCTTGAGGTCGATCTCGTCCCGCCGCCCCTGGATCATCTGCAGGGCCTGGATGCCGCCGTCCATACCGGCCACGATCCCCGCGAACATGGCGATGTTCCGCAATGTCGTCTTCGCGATCTGCGCCACCGTCAACCGCGCGAGCTGCACTCTCGGCGGGATCAGCGCCAGGCTCGCGCCCCCGCTGGCGAACGCCGCCGCGGCCAGGTACACGATCTGCCCCGCGAGCAGCCACACCGTGGCCTCGATCATGTATTTGGCGTACTGGATCTGCACCCCGATCCCGTTCAACGCCACCGCGGTCTTGACCAGCCGGTCTACCTGCTGGGCGACCTTCCCGCCCTGCACCCGCGACACGTGGGCGGCGAACTCCAGGTGGGCCTTGCCCTCCCAGTCCTGCCCGATCTTCGACGCGGCACCCGGCCGGGCCGCCGACGTGCCCTCCACGAGCGCGTGCGCGGCCGTCACACAGGCGTCCGCCAGCCGGAAACAGCCCGTCTCGTCGCCTTCCGGCCAGTCCATCCCGACAACCCAGCCGATGTACGGCTTGGCCACGTCGGGCACCATGAATCCGTCGAACCCCACCCGTGCACCTACAGCCGGTCGACTTGCCGATAGTTGGACTCGTTCACGCGCAGCCCGGTGGAGACACCCTCCAGGTCGGCGATGTGGTTCCGCAGCGCGTTGAAGATCGCCTCTTCGATGGCGGGCAGCTTCTTCTCCAGCTCCGCCCCGTACTGGTCGCCGCCCAGCGCCCGCCGGTCCTGCTCGAACGCCGCCCGCAGCGTGTCCCTGATCGCGGCCACGTCCCGGCTCTTCTCGCCGTAGGCGGCCGACTCCCCGCGCAGCGCCTGCCGGCGGACGCTGTAGCCGTCCTTCATGACTGCGGCTCGACAGGCTTGGGCATGAACGCCTCCAGACCGGAGCCGGGGCCGAACGCGGCCTCGTACGACAGCCCCTCCGGCATCAGCGGCGAGACGAGTTCTTCGGTGCGGGCGGCGATCTGGGCGGTGGCGCTGCCGATCTGATCCATGATCGCCGCCGACAGTTCCGACGGCGACAGCTTGCGGTACACCCGAGGGTCCAGCTTGATCCCGCGCACCTGACCGCCCGGCCCCACCTTCGCGGTGACCATGCCGTCGGCCGACTGCGCGATGACCTCGAGCTCGTCCAGCTTGGAGTAGGTCTCCTGCACTTGCCTGAGCCGCCGGTTGTACTCCTCGGCCAGCTCGTCGATTGCCCCCTGGAACATCTACGGCACCTTACGTGTCATTGACGACTTTTGCATCACCGATACCACGGTAATTAGGTGCTTGTACAGAGATATCTACATAAGGGGGCTGGCTGTCAGCGCCGGGCCATCCGGACGTCCACCGCGTCCTCCGCCTCCACCGTGAAACCGTGCCGCTCGTAAAGACGCCGGGCCGCGCTGCCCTGCAGCACGTTCAGCCGGACGGTCGTCCCCTCGGCCCGCTCCAGCAGACTGAGCAGTACGGCGGTCCCCAGCCCCCGCCCCTGGGTCTCGGGCGCGAGGTAGAAGTGCTCCAGCACCCAGCCGTCCTCGGCGGGCCGCAGGGTGACGGAACCGGCGAACCTCCCGCCCGATTCGATGACCTGCGTGAACCCGGGGGAGAAGCCGTCGCGGAACCGCTGGCGGACATAGGTCTCGTCGTACCGTCCGAGTCGCTCCAGATCGGGGCGCATCACCACGGCGCGGAGTTCCGCGATCTCTTCCACGTCGGCGGCGACGGCGGGCCGCAGGTCCCAGGGCGGATTCATCGGCGGAGTATCCCATCGGGCACACTGCCGTTCGCGGGCGGGGCACTATGATCACGGGGTAAGAGCGGCGGGATGGCGGTGGCGGTGGCGCACCCTGCCACCCTGGGCTCCGCCGCGATCCCGCCGCTTTTACCAGCTCGGAGACGTCTGAGGCTCCTCACAGCCTCGGGGGATGCCCAGGTCGGAGGTCCGGGGCCTGTGACGGGTCGTCGCACGTCGCAAGCAGAGAGCGCTCGCCCGTCACCCCACCGGGTTCAGCTGGTCGCGCAGTCGCACGCACTCCCGGCCGAAGCGGCTGTCGCGGCCTCGGGACGCGTGGGCGCTCACCTCGGGGATCTCCCCGCTCGCCCCCGTCCGGACGGCGACGTCGGCGGCGAGGGCGACCACGGCCGAGTGGTTGACGTTCGGGCGTTCCCCCTCACCTGGGAGGAAACCGGGCAGCAGCGCCCGCATGATCGTCCAGACCTGCTCGTGCGCGCCCTGCTCGGCGGCCTCGGCCAGGACGGCCAGCGCCGGACGGACCTTCCGGTCAGTGTGGCGGAGCACCAGTGCGAGCTGGCGTCCGATCGCCTCGGCCGGAAGCTCGCCCTTGGCGGCCATCCGCAGCAGCGCGGTCAGCGCGCCGGACCCCTTGCCACAGAGGACGTCGGCGAGGACGAGCGCGGTGGCCTCGCCGACCGGACCCTCGGCGTCGGCCATGCCGACGATGTACTCGGCCCTGAGCTCCCAGCTGTGCCCGTTCACCACGTAGCGCAGTAAGTTGACGGCGACGACCTCGCGATGGGACGGCAGGGTCAGGCTCCAGCTCTGACCGTCGTGGGTGCTCTGCTCCGATGGGTGCCGCAGTAGTTCGTCGATGTACCGATGCCCGGTCGGCCGCGCCACGAGCACGGGGGCGATACGCACGATCGGCCCGTAGCGTCCGTCCTCGACGTGCCACTCCAGACCGGTTTCCGGATCGGCCATGCCGCCTTCGGCCAGCCAGTCGGCGACCGCCGCCGCCGCGATGAGATCAACCTTGGCGGCCCGCTCGGCCAGGTCGGGACGGGCGCCTCTCGGCAGGCGCAGCAGCGCCTGCTGGAGGTCGGCGGGAAGGGGCTCGACGCCCTCCGCCGCGCATCGCTCCAGCCGTTCCACCAGGACCGTGGGGTCGAGATGGCCGGTGACGAGCGTGGGCGTCGCCAGCAGCACCGGCGGCAGGCGCTCCTCCCTGAGCGCGGTGTAGACCTCGTGGAGCCGCCGCAGCCGGAGCATCTGCGGCGCCGAGACGCTGCGGCGGGCGGGCAGCCGAGGGTCGGTGGGCGCGCTCTGCTCATCCGGCCGATCGTGCTCGGCGCTTTGGACACGAGGAATGAAGAAGTTCTTGACGGCCAGGCTCATGACGGCGGTCAACGGCGACGGCGAATCCTCCTCCGCGACCGTTTCTTCGGCTTCTTCGGCTTCTTCGGCTTCTTCGGCTTCTTCCTTGGTTGCGCTGAGGACGTAGGCCGTCACCCTCTTCACAGCGGGGGCGATGAGCTGCATCAGATTCTCGGAAGCGGCTGCGGGGACGGCCTGCGCCACGTTCGCGGCGGCGGCGACGGACCCGGGGTCGACCGTCTCCCTGACGAGCGCCGCGACCCAATGGGCGTTATGGTCCCAGCACCTGAGCGTGGTCCAGTGGGAGGCGTTGCCGGACTCGATGTAGGGCCTCAGCGCCGCGCGCAGCGCCGGACGGTCCTCGGTGACGTCCTCGACGAAGGCGGCCAGCCACTGCTCGATGCGCACCGGGTCGTCGAGATACCAGAAATCCGCGAAGAGCGACCAGAACTCCGCTCTCGGCTCGGGCGCGGGGAACGGGCCGGGAGCCGCCACGGCGGGCAGCGTCGCGACCGCGAACTCGGGTACGTCCGCCGCCGTCTCGCCGCCGAAGATCGCCGACACCTGGGGGCCGAGGTCGGCGGGCAGCAGTGGTACGGCGTCGGCGAGCACGTCAGCCACCGGGCCGAGGGCTGCCTGGTGCTTGACGGCCAGCTTGGCCGCTCGTTCCTGGATCTCGTAGGAGGCGTGTCCGAAGGCGGTGGCCAGCGCCGGTGCCAGCTCGGCCGCGTCGGCGGGCGCGCGCCGTACGTGCTGGTCGAGCCAGCTCAGCCCCGCGCGCGCCAGCTTGATCTCGGCGCGGAAGGCCAGCGCCTCGACGCCTTCGGCGACGTCGGCGGAGTCATGCGGTCCGGTACGGCGTAGCTGCGCGAGCGCCAGATCGGCGACCGGCCCCGGCGCGGCGGGCAGCAGCCGCAGGTAGTCGCGGGAGCGCCCGGAACTCGCCTCCGGCGACGGGTCGAGCATCGTGTGCAGGCGGACGAAGAACCGCAGCGCGGGCGCGTCACCGCCGCGCAGGAACCGGCTCACGCAGCCGTCGAGCAGCCCTTCGCGCGTCAGCTTCCCGTCGGCGAGCAACTGCCCGATCACCGAGAACAGCGGGGACGGCGTGGGCGAGACCTGCTCGTCGCGCAGCAGCCGCCCGACTCCTTCGACCTCGAAGATCCGGGGGAGCATCGAGGCGGTCAGCGGGTCGTCGGCGGAGACGCCGTTGTCCAGCCAAGCGAGGACGAGCGGCTCGTGCGCAGGAGGCTCGGCACCGGTGGCGCGCAGCAGCCCGAACGCCAGCGGCATGAAGGCCGTGTCGTTGGCGCCCCTGACCTTCTCGGCCACCCTGCGCGCCACCTCCGCCTGCCATTCGGCGGGCCGGGCGGCGACCACGCGCAGCAGGTGGGGGAGGGCACGAGGCATGGGGTCCCCATGCCAAGCGGACCGGTGGTGGAACTCGCGGCGGGTCAGCCAGGCAGCCGCGGCGGCGGGGGTGGCGATCGCGCCCGCCCCTGCGATCAGCAGGAGGGGACCGTACTTCAGGGCCTCGCCCCGCGCCTCACGGCGGGCGTTGCTCCGCACCCACGGGTCGTTCGCGTCGGCGAGGGTGTGGGTTCCCGTGAGCCGCGCCGCCACGGTCTCTATGGCGGCTGCCTGCAACTCCTTGACGTAGCGGGGAAGCTGCTTGGCCACCTCGGCGCGTTCGGCCGGGTCGAACGAGAGGACCCGGTCGGCCAGCGCCTTGGTCATCTTCTCCTTGATGAGGTAGCGGACCTTCAGCCAGGCGCTCATCGGGTCACCTCCAGCACGGTGGCGCGGGCGGCGATGCGGGCCGCGAGCACGTGCTTGCACGGCCCGCGTGAGCCCCGATGGTCCCACCACCACGGACAGGTGCACGAGCCGTCGGCCAGGCCGACGCGGCGCTCGCCGCCGTCGGTGCGCACCAGCGCCGTCTCCCCTTCCAGTTGTACGGCACCGGCCTCGACCAGCGCCCGCGCGTCGTCGAGGCGCGGGTTGAGCCGGCGCACGTGCTCGCGGTCGTAGGGCAGTTCGCGGTGGAAGTGGGCGGCCTCCGCCAGGTCGTAGCCGACGCGACCGGCCGTACCGAGCTGGGTGAGGGCGGCGCGCACCCGGGCGACCGGCAGCCCGGCGCGGTCGGCGAGCAGGCCGATCTCCACCTCGGGTTCGAAGTTGAGCAGCATGCCCACCACGTCGGCGTCGGCCTCGGCCTCGTCGGTGGACAGTTCGTCGAGCACCGCGCCCTCGCCGGAGAAGCCGCGCCAGCGCTCCGGCGACAGGGCCAGGGAGTAGCGCATGCCGGGCAGCTCCAGCTCCCACACGCAGGAGGCCGGCTCGCCGGTGGCGGCGGGGCCGTACACGCGCAGGGCCTTGGCGAAGCGGAGCAGCGGGTGCAGGGTCGCGAGGCGGCCCGCCCCCGCCAGGTGCACCGCCCCCGGGCGGTGCACGTCGGAGACGCGCAGGTCGCGGCCGGAGGGAACGATCCACAGGTCGGTCGTCGCGCCCTTGGGCAGCGACCGCAGGAAACGGACGGCGGCCGGGCCGGTCAGCTCGCCCCGGAGGTCCATGCGGGCGGCGATCACCTGCACCTCGGCGAAGCCGCGCAGCCAGCGCTCGGGCAGCGGCACCTTCTTCTCGACGACGGCGCCGTCGAGCGTGGTCACCGTGAGGGCGTCGGTGCCGACGCCGAGGTGGAGCGGGTCGCGGCGGCCCACCCGGGCCAGCGCCTCGCGCAGCGGGCCGTTGACGTCGACGTTGGTCGTGCCCCGGTCGAACACCTCGCCGTCGAGGGCGTCGCCGAGCAGGTCGAGACGGGAGTAGACGCCGCCGCAGGCGGAGAACGACTCGAACCGCAGCCGGTCGCCGCCGCACGTCACGACCGGGTCGCGGGTCCAGCCGGGACGCGGCTGGTGGTAGCGGGTCAGCGCGACGTCGGCCACGCCCAGCAGCGCGGCGGCGGCGGGGGCCGCCTGGGTGACCACGCCGCTGAAGAACCGGGGGGCGACGGCGGGGCCGCTGAGAGCCCGGCCACCGGACGTCGCCAGCCCGAGGCGTCCGTCCACGAGCGCAGAGGGGGCGGCGTAGGTGTACGCCTGCGTCATCGTCATGGCCCGGAGGTTAGGGGGCGGCACTGACAGAACCTGCGGCTGCGCCGGGCATTCGGGGTGAATCGCTGCGATGATGATCAAGGACCACTACGGTGATCGTCGTGGTCAGCGCGAAGGAAGTCGTCAGGCAGGGTCCGCAGGCGTTCAACGCCTGGCGGGTGGCTCATCCGGATGAGGTGGCGATCGATCTGGCGGGCGCCTCCCTGGTCGGCCTGCAACTGGATCGGGCACTGCTGGGCGGGGCCGACCTGTCCGGGGCGGACCTGTCCGGAGCCTCCCTCGTGGGCGCGACACTCTCGGGCGCCGATCTCACGCGGGCCCGGTTCGCGGGCGCCGACCTCACCGGCGCGATGTTCGGCCCACCTGAACTGGTGGATGCGACGCTGGCGCTGTCACCGCTCGGGGCTCGGCTCATGTACGGCGCGACCCTCACCGACACCGTCTTCACCGGGGCCGTCCTTCACCGCACCTCCTTTCGAGAGTGCGACCTGGCGGGCGTCGACTTCCGCGGCTGCGACGTGTCCACGCTGGACCTGCGGCGCACCACGTTGGACGACGCCCTGGTCTCGCCCCCGGAGCCGTCCGATCTCCGGCCGTTCGGGGGTGCCGCGCCTGCGGACCTTCGGCGGGAGGAACTACGGCGGGCGGCGGAGGCCGGTGACGTCGGTGCCATGGATCGGCTCGGCCTGCTGCACACCGACGCGGGCGAACTCGCCGAGGCCGCCCGCTGGTACGAACGGGCGGCCCGGGGCGGTCATCCGGGTGCGACGCACAGCCTGGCCGTCGTCCTTGAGGACGCGGGTGACGTCGAGGGCGCGATCACCTGGTATCGGCGGGCCGTCGAGCTGGGGAATCCCGGCGCGATGCACAACTACGCGCTCATCCTGGCCGCGCGGGGCGACCGGCAGGTCGCCGAGGCCATGTACGAACGGGCGGCGGCGGCCGGGTCGGCGCGGTCGATGTGCAACATCGGGGTGCTGTGTGAGGAGCGGGCGGAGAACGGCCAGGCCGAGCGGTGGTACCGGCGGGCGCTCGACACCGGCTATTCGCGGGCGGGCTTCTACCTGAGCCGGCTGTCCTACGCCCGAGGCGACCTCGACGGCGCGCGGCGCTGGTGCCGGCTCGCGGCCGAGGGCGGCGACCCGGCCTCCATGTACGCCCTGGCGAAGCTGGCCTTCCAGGCGGACGACCTCGCGGAGGCGGAGCACTGGGCCAGACGCGCGGTGTCGGCCGGCCACCCGGAGGCCCTGCGCGACCTCGGGCTGGCCTGACAGCAGGGCCGACCGACCACGGCCTTCGCGGTTTTGGACGGCCCGGGGCCATCGCCCGTGCCGGGGAGTCACGTGTGTCGTGCGGTGCCGTACTCGCTCGTGCGGGGGAGGTGGGAGATCGCCGTCGTCGGCGATGTGGGCGCAGGGGGTTGATCGCCAGGATTGGCGACATCACCACAGCACCTGGAGAAAAGCCATGAAGCGCACCTATATCGCCGCAGCTCTTGCCCTTGCCGCCCTCTCGCCGGTCGTCGCCGCCCCCGCGTGGGCGGCGACCACGTCCGGAGCGTCCGCGTCCACGGCGTCCGCGCCCACGTCGCTGCCGCCCGTCAACGATGAGGCGCTGAAGCGGAGCATCGCCGGGTTGCCCGCCGCCGACGCGACCGCCGCCGACGTGCGGGTGGGCGGGTCCGCCGGTACGTGGCGCGGCGTCAGCGGCGTCACCGGCCTGAGGACCCAGCGCCCGGCCAAGGAGGGCGCCAGGTTCCGGGTGGGCAGCGTGACCAAGGTGTTCACCACTGCGGTGGTGCTCCAGTCGGTCGCCGAGGGCAAGGTGAAGCTGGACGGCACCGTCCAGGAGTACCTGCCGGGCCTGCTGCCCGAGGAGTACCCCGACATCACCGTCGGACAGCTCCTCAACCACACCAGCGGACTGCCCGCCCCCAAGCTGGACGGTTCGTTCGAGGAGGTGTACGCCAACCGGTACAAGCGGATCACGCCCGCCGAGTACGTGAAGCTGGCCGTCCAGAACCCGATCGAGTTCACCCCCGGCACCGCACAGCACTACCTGAACATCAACACCTTCGTCGCCGGCCTGCTGATCGAGAAGGTGACGGGGACGACGTACGAGAAGGCGGTCGCCGAGCGCATCCTGCGCCCGCAACGGCTGCGCGACACGTACCTGCCGGGTGAGTCCGTCAAGATCAAGGGACGGCACAACCTCGCTTACCAGGTCGTCCCCAAGGGCTTCCCCGACTCGTTCGCCCACGGTGGGCGGTACCTGGTGGACATCACCAACCGGAACGTGACCACCTCCTGGGCCTCCGGCGACCTGATCTCTACCACGGCGGACTTGGAGACGTTCATCAAGGCGCTGTTCTCGGGCCGGATCGTGCCAAAGGCGTACATGGAGCCGCTGTTCACCGTCCCGAAGGTGAAGCAGTTCGGCGGCGACAAGGACGCCGCCTACACCTCCGGCCTCACCGAACTGGTGCTGCCGGGCGGAATCGTCGCCTACGGCAAGTCGGGCGCGCAGTACGGCAGCGCGGCGGGCATCGGCGCCACCCGCGACCTGCGCCGCACGCTCACCTACGTCGTCAACTCGACGGACGCCAAGGCGGAGGGACAGAACCAGCGCACCCTCGGCGTGATCATGGCGACCTTCGGCAAGTAGCCCGACGGCAGCGGCAGGCATCGGCTCCCCGGGCTGACGGCGGCAAAGCGCCTCCCCGGGCTGACGGCGGCAAGGCACCTCCCCAGGGCGCGCCGACAGCACGTCGGCTCGGGGTCGGCCTCGGTGCTACTGCTGCGGGCCGCCGAAGTTGAGGGACCCGATGTAGGCGGTCTGGATCACGGGCCCCGTTTGAGTCCCGCCGGTGATGGTGTTGGTGTTGTGGATGGTCTGCCCCAGGAGGGGCTGGGTCTCCCGCGCCCACGTGGTCAGCGTCTCGCCGAAGACCGGGTCGGCGCCGCCGCGCTCGACCATGAGGTCGATGACCCGCTGAGAGTCCGCGCTCTCCGCCGACTCCAGCGCCGCCGCCTCTGCGGACCCGTCGCCGAACCGCCGCCTGACCAGCCCGGTGAGCGAGCTCCAGGCACTTCTGCCGACCTCGCCCGCCGCGCCGCCGAGCAGCGCGCTGATGACCGCGGCGACAACCTCTGCATCCAATGAATCCCCCTAAAGCCGTTCAATGGGAACGCGTCCAGGTCACTCGGTTTGCAGATCTTGTAGCCTACCGGGAAACGGCGGTCGATCCAGAGGGCGGTCTTGAATGGTCGGCAACGAGTTCGGCGGCCAAGCTCACGCGCACACGGTCATCCAGGTCGCCGGCAACGTCTTCGGCGACGTGAATTCCGCCCGTGAGCAGGTGGTTCCGCGCGAGACCCCGCCGCCGCTGGCCGGATTCGTGGACCGCGACGAGTTCGTCCAGCAGCTTTCCGCATTAACCACGGATTCCCGTAAACCCCCGCAAATCGTGGTCGTTACCGGACCGCCCGGAATTGGGAAAAGCGCCGCCGTCCGAAAATTCGCCCACCTTTCGGATGCCCGATTCCCGGCCGGAGACCTCTACGTCGACTGCGCGGACCACGCGACCGACCTCAGCGGCATGCTCGCCTCCTGCCTCAACGGGCTGGGCGTCGCGGACGAGCACATGCCGGGCACCACGGCGGGCCGCTCGAAGTGCCTGCGCACCCGTACGTCCAGGCAACCCATCCTGGTCGTCGTCGAGAACGCCACCCAGCCCGCCCAGATCACCGCCATGCTGCCGCGCGCGCCCGGCAGCCTCCTGCTC
This sequence comes from Nonomuraea longicatena, assembly GCF_039525605.1. Lineage (NCBI taxonomy): Bacteria > Bacillati > Actinomycetota > Actinomycetes > Streptosporangiales > Streptosporangiaceae > Nonomuraea > Nonomuraea longicatena. Next base: position 115,093 of record NZ_BAAAHQ010000011.1, read on the forward strand.
GCCACCACCAGCGCCGACCTTGAGCACCTGCACGCCGAGGGGGCGGTCTTCCTCCGGCTCGACCGGCTCGACGAGGCCAGCAGCCTGGAACTGTTCGCCGGCGTCTCCGGCGTGCGCACCCCTGCGGCCCGGCCCCTCGTACGGCTCTGCGCCGGACTGCCCCTCGCCATCCTCGCGATGGCGGGCCGGGCGGCGGGCGGACACGAGGACACCCTGGCCGACCTGGAAGCGGAACTCACCGACGAACGCCGCCGTCTGGCCGCGTTGTCACTAGGAGGCCGACCCGTCGTGTCCGCCACGTTCACCGCAGCCTACGAGCGGCTGCCCGCCCGCGCCCGGCACCTCTATCGCGTCCTCGGCCTGCTGCCCGTGCTCGACTTCACCGCCGACACGGCCGCCGTCGCCTCGGCCACCGATGCCGCGACCGCCCGCCACCTGCTGGGCGTGCTCGCCGCAGCGAACCTGCTCGAACGCCGCCCGGAGGGCAGGTTCCGCTTCCACGAACTGATCCGCGTCCACGCCGCCGACCAGGCAGCGAAGGAAGCACCCGCCGCAGGCCAGGTGGAGTGGCCGCAGGCGGAGGTGGTTGCCAGGGTTGTGCGGCACTACCTGGTCAGAGCGGCCTTCGCCGACCGCGCGCTGATGGGGGTGCGCAGCCGTGTCGCCGACCATGACCGGCTGCTCGCGGGTGAATCCGACCCGTTCGCCGAACCGGACGCCAAGGCGGCTGCCGCCGCGTGGTTGCGCGCCGAACGCCCCAACCTGGTGGCGGTCGTGCGGGCGGCCGACGACACCTCCGCCTGGCAACTGGCCGAGGCCCTGACCGGGTTCTACCTCAACTACCGCCACCTCGGCGACTGGATCGCCACCGGCGAACTCGGCATCCAGGCCGCCGGGCGCTGCGGCGAACGGCGCGCGGAGGCCCGCCTGCGCATGATGCTCTCCCGCGCCCACACCGACCGGGGCGACCTGGACCGTGCGGACGCCGAGACCCGCCGCGCCGTGGACCTGGCCCAGAACCTCGACGACCTGGTCCTGCGCGCCTCCGCGTGGGAGTTCCGAGGCCGCTACCTCGACCAGGCGGACAGCGGTCCGCAGGAGGCGCTGGAGGCGTACGAGCAGGCCCACGAGCTGAACGTGCGGGCGGGAGAGTGGCGCGGGGTCGGCCTGGTCCTCTATTTCCAGGGCCGCACCCTCGCCAGGGTGGGTGAGCACGCCCGCGCACTGGACCTGCTGCGGCGGGCGGAAGACCTGCTGAGCTGGTACGGCGACGCCCGCATGACCGCCAGGACGCGCATCGACATCGGCGCCGCGCTCATCCGGCTGGACCACGACGCCGAGGCAGTGACCATCCTCACCGGATGCGTGCGCGACCTGGACGGGAAGCACTACGCCGCACAGGCTCTGGAACTGCTCGCCGAGCTGGCCGAGCGGGCGGGGGACCGTACGGGCAGGGAGGGGTGTTTGCGCGCGGCCCGCGCGATCTACGCCTCGGTCGGCCACCCCCGCGCCGACGAGATCACCCCGGCCGCCCCCTGAGACGCCAGGGAGAAGTCTCGGCTCAGCACACGTGCAGTTCCGTCCCGAGCCCCCCAGCCCGTACGGTCACCCGCCCCCCGACCCCCGCCCGCACACACGTGTAGAGCGCCGCCGCCACTGACGACGCGTCCCCGTCCCCGGAGGCCGTCAGGCGGCGGCCGTCGCGCAGCAGGGCATGGCACTCCCGGTCACCCGCCGCCACGGCCATGAACGCCGCCGGGTAGTGGCTGAGCGCAGCGAGTGCCCATTCCCCGGCCTCCTCCCGGCCGGTGACCCGGGCGCGGACGACGACGGTCGCATTGTCCACGAGCAACCGATCCGGCTCGTCCTCATAGCAGGACAGATGTGTGTACAGCCCGCCTGCGCGCCGAGTGTCGCCCCGCCCGCGTGTGGGATGCCGCCACACGTCGAGAACCCCGGGAGCGGCCACCCGCGAGTGAACGGTGAACGCGCGCGGCGGATCGGCCTCCGCACGCGGATCCGCCACGGCGGGCACCGGCACATGGGCGGAGGGGACGTCCAGCTCCAGCCGCTCGTACAGCAGGTCCCGCAGCGCCCGCACCGCCTCGCCCCGCCGGGCGAACATGCGCGCGGCCAGGTCCCCGTAGCGGCCGGGTGGGTGGGTGTCGATCGCGTGGGCGACCTGCTCTCGCAGCGAGCGGCCGGGGTCCAGCCGGGGCGCGACCCGCGCGAGGCGCTGGGGGGGGGTATCGGCGATGGTGGTCGTGCTGGAGGAGGCGAGGAGGACGGGCCGGTCCAGGGCGGCGCCGTACAGGGTGACGGAGCCGTGGTCGCCGACCACGGCGTCGGCGGCGACCAGTGCGGCCTGCCAGCCTCCGGACGGCGGGATGCGCAGCAGGCCCATCGCCCGCGCGTCCGCCATGACCTGCCCGGTGTGGAAGTCGCCGTGCCAGGAGCGGATGTTCGGATGGGTGACGACGGCGACGCGGTACTCGTCGTAGGGCAGTTCCTCCAGCAGCAGCGCGGGCAGCCGGGGCCAGGCGCCGAGCAGCGAGTCGTCCCGCCAGGTCGAGGTGAGCACGACGAGGCGCTGACGGCGGCCGACCCCGAGGGCGCGGCGGTAGTGCTCGCGCAGCGGCAGACTCGCGACCATCCGATCGTGTACGGCGTCGCCGATCACCACACAGCGGTCGGCGGCGTCCGGACGGCCGGGCCGGAGTTGCTCGCGCTGCCCGGGGTGGGAGACCGCCATCCACACCCGCTTGCCGCGCAGGTAGCGCTCGGGCACCACACCGGAGACCCGGTCCCCGGCGCCCCTGGAGTCCGGGACGTTCTTGTGGAAGCCGATCCCGTGCGGCAGCACCACGACGGGGGCGTCCAACTGGTCGAGGTCCACGTTCTCGCTGGCGGTGAGCACGAGGTCGCAGTCCAGGGCGGGCACCCCGTCCCAGGGGACGAGCCGTACCCCCGCCTCGGCCAGCAGTTCGGGCACCCCGTCCCCGAACGCGGAGGTGGGGTCGAAGGCGAACAGGACGTGCACCCGCTCGTCCGACCGGAAGACCGACAGGGCGTCGAGCAGGCGGACGGTCGAGGTGTAGGTGCGGGCGACCGCGAGCACGGTCCGGCATGCCCGGAAGGTCTCCCACCGTCGGCGATCTGACCACTGTGTGGGCAATCGCAGGGATTCGTCCGGGTCCATGGGGACTTTATAGCGCGCCCTTCGCCGGATCCTCCGAAAGGCGCGGTGTGCGCCAGGGGCCTTGCGCATGGGTGCGCCCCGGCCGGTCCCGAACAGCGTGACGTCGGCGGGTCGCCCGAAAGGAGGACGGGCGGGCGCCTGTTCGGGCGATGCCGCCGGTCGCCGCCCCTGGCGAGGATGAACCGGCGATCACCGATATTTCACGACAAGGAACTTCTTCACGACGGTCCGCGTCAGCCGCGCCCTGCTGCCCGCCCTCCGGGACGGCTCGGCCGTGGTGAACGTCTCGACCGGGGTGGCCAAGATACCCGTCGTCCGGCCCGCACTTCTACGCCACCTCCAAGGCGGCGGTCACCGCCTTCAGCAAGGGCCTGGCCGAGGAACTCGGCCCGCGCGGGATCCGCGTGAACACCGTCTCCCCGGGCCTCATCGACACCCCACTGTGGATCGAGTACGGCGACCGCCTCAGCGAGCGCGCCGGCCAGGACCGGGCGGAGTTCCTGGCCGCGCTGCCCGGCCGGGTGAGCGTGACCCTCGGCCGCTGGGGCGCCGCCGACGAGGTCGCCGACCTCGTCGTCTTCCTGTCCTCACCGGCCGCGAGCTACATCACCGGCTCCGACCACATCATCGACGGCGGCGCCATCAAGACGGTGTGAGAACGGCCCGGCCGAGGGCCCGCAGGAGCCCTCGGCCGGGTGTCCGGTCAGCCGGGCGGGATCTGGCCGTTCTTGGCGACGGGCACCCCGAGCTGCGTGGCGGCCGACAGCGTCGCCCGCTCGACCGGCAACCGGGCGAGCACCGGGTTCAGGTGCCGCAGCGTGAGCGTGACCGGCCGCAGCGTCTGCGTGCCGATGTCGAACTTCTCCAGATCGACCCAGCGCACGATGTCCAACGCCTCGGGCGGGATCTGGTCACCGGCCTTCTGGACCGGCACACAGAGCTGGCGGGCGTTGGTCACCTGCACGCTGTGCCGGGGGATCTGCCCGACGAGCACCGGGTTGAGCTGCTCCAGCCCGAGCCCTCTGTTCATCGCGAAGTTGGGCGTGATCGCGTGGCACTTGAGGTCGATGTGCGAGACCAGCGTCAGCACCTCGGGCGGCGGGATCACGTCGTTCTTCGCGACCGGCACGCAGAGCTGCTGGGCCGCGCCGAGCAGCGCGTCGTGCCGTGGCACGTCCTGAAGCAGCGGGTTGAGCTGGCTGAGCACCAGCCCCCTGTTGGGGCTGGCTCCCTGGATCCGGTAGCAGGCGAGGTCCACGTACTTGATGAACTCGGCCACGTCGGGCGGCGGGTGCTGCCCGTTCTTCGCGACCGGGACGCACAACTGCTCGCGGGTGCCGAGGGTGACCGTCTCCGGCGGCAACGTGGCCAGTACCGGGTTCAGATGCCGCAATTGAAGCTGAGTGGCGGGCGGTTGGTAGGGATCCGTCCGGAAGCATTCCAGGTCGAGGAACGACACGAACGGCTTCGGCTTGGGCAGTGCCACGGCGGTGGCGGGCGAGGAGATGAGGAACGCCATCGCGCACACGGCGACGACGGCGGATAACAGGCGCCGGACCAGCGGTTTGGCACGGCCATGAGCCCCGATACGCGGATTGCTCACTTGTCCCTCCATAAGGGATGACAGGGATGGATATTCACTGTCCGCCGATGTTCGCATGCTGACAACAGCGATGGCCGCTTTTTGTCAGCCCGGTGTTTTCGTCTTTCACTTTTCTGCCGATTCGAGCGCGTCAATGTTTTATAATTTGCGACGCAACCGGAAACGGTCGCGTCCGGATATTTGTCGGCGTACGCCAGAGGATCCGCCAATGAAGGACGTCCCCCTCCCCGCCACGGCGTTCGCCGACGCGCGGACGCGGATGCTGCTGGCCAACGACGGCTCGACCACCCGCCTGCTGGAGTCGGTTCTGCGCGGCCCGCTCACCGTGATCGTCGAGAAGCAGGTCGAGGAGGACGCGGCCGGCCTGCCCCGGCCGGTCCGCGAGGCGCTGCGGCTGGACAGGCGGGAGACCGTGGTGACGCGGCGCTCGCTGCTGGTCACCGCCGACCATCGGCCGGTCTCCCGCAACCTGGTGGTGATCGCGGACGAATCCCTTCATCGCCTGGTGGCCGACCGGACGGTCCCGCTGGGCCTGGCCCTGGTGTCGGCGGGCGTCGAGCAGCGCCGTACCACCCTGGCCATCGGGCGGTGCTCGTGGCCGCAGGCCGGGCCGTACCGTCTGGCGGCGGTGAAGACCTACCTCATCGCGACCGGCGGACACCCCCGGCTGCACCTGCGCGAGATCTACAACCCCGACCTGTTTCCCGCCCACCTGCACCCGGCGTACACAGCGGAGGCCGGGTTCCGGGCGGCGGTAATCTAGAGATCATGCTGCCCCAGGGGGAATGGCAGCCCCCGTCGGAGACCGAGCGGGATCTGTACGCGGCCAAGCTGCGCGGCGACTGGCCCGGATACTTCGACGTGCTCGCCGTCGCCGACCTCTGGCACGCGATGCCGCGCGCCTTCGTCGAGGCGAACCCCGGCAGGCGCCGCTACACGCCCACCCCCTGGGGCCACGGCCCCGGGGTCCTGGTGTTCCTCACCAGCGGCATGCTGCCCCACCCCGAGCCCGACCCGGTCTTCTTCACCGTCGATCTCGGCGATCTCGTCGAAGACTGGAGCCACCACGACGTGTGGCTGGCCGTCAACCCCGGCAGCCCGTGCGAGGCGTACTTCCCCGCGACCCCCGAGCACCGGAGGAGGTGGCGCTGGCACGCCGACGCGGCCGAGGGCCATTCCAGGAAGGGCCGGTTGCGCACCCTCTGGAGCGGCGGCGTGCTGCACGGCCCGCTCGCCCACGGCCTGGCCTGCGGCGCCCTGCTCTGCGTGGCCAACGGCTCGTTCTGGAACGCGATGGGCTGGCACGGCAGGGGCTTCAACGCGGAGCGGCGGCGCCTGTCCGAATGGTGGGGGATCCGCAGCAGGCAGGACTGGCAGCTCCGCCAGAAGGAACTGCTCGCCGACGACGTCGGCGACTCCCTGTGGGAGACGGTCCTCGGCGTCCGGGCCGCCATGGCGCGCGAACTCGGCGGCCACGTCGAGGTGGACCACTGGCGGCAGGTGACCGAGGGCCTGCTGCGCTCGCGCGGGCCCGACGGCCCCGCGCCGGACCGCCTGGTCGCCGGTGCGCAGCGGGTCATCGGTCGCATCACCAGGTACGAGGCCAGGTTCCGCGCCGACGGCCTGCTGCGTCCTGGCGGGTTCGTCGGCTCGGTCGACGCGTGGTTCTACGGCCGGGCCGCCAAGATGGCCCGCTGGGGGCTCGGCGCCCGCTACTGCTCGGTGGAAGAGGCCGAGGAGGCGGTGCTCGAAGCCGGACGGCTCAGCCGCCTGGCCTACTCCTCGTGGGAGGCGTTCTCCGCCGGTTACGTCCTGGGCCGCTGCCTCCACTTCGACGACGAGGAGTTCGGCCACTGGTACGCCGACATGCTCGCGGCCCATCGGACCCTCACCACCGACCCGGACAGTCCCTGGCTCAACATCCCCTTCAACAGCCCTTAGGGAATTCGGCCGCCCCTTATCCGACCCCGCTTGAGATCGCGCCGCACGCGGTGGATCTTTGAAGCCCGGTTCGTCGGAGGGGCTTCATGGCAGCAGCCGCGAACGACCAGAAGACCAGGCGCGGGCGGCGTTCGCTCGGCTGGCGCGACCCGCTGTTCCTGGCGTCGCGGCCGAGCGGCGACCGGGTGCGGCGGTTCGTGGCGATGCTGCTGATGTTGCAGCGGCTCAGCTACCTGCTGCCGTCGGCGGTGAGCCTGTTCGCCCAGAAGGCGCTCTTCACCGAGCCGGGCCGCAACGCGGTACTGCTGGCGGTGGCGCTGGTCTGGAACGTGACGCTGTTTCGCTGGGTGGCGCGGCGCGGCTGGTTCGCCCCCTCGGCCGTGGTGATCGACATCGTCGCGACCTGTGTCTTCCTCATCGGCATCACCAGCGCCTGCCAGCCGGAGTGGGGCACCTGCGTGCGCAACTGGTCCTCGCACGCGCTGCTGGCGACCGGGGCGCTGGTCGGCGCGGTCAGCGTGCGCCCGATCCAGTTCGCCGCGCTGGTCCCGCCGATCGCGGTCTACGCGGTCGCGCACGCCGCCGACCTCGGCCACCGCTTCCCGTTCCTGCTGGAGCTGGCCGTGCGGGTCAACAGCGCGGTGTGGTTCGCGGTCATCACCTTCTTCATCCGCCGCTACCTGGAAGCGCAGGCCACCCGCCTGGACCGGCTGGCCGAGGAGCGGCTGGCGGCCGAGGCCGAACGGGTGGCCGAACGGGTGGCCGAGCAGGCCAGGCTGGCGCACTACCGGCAGTTGCACGACACGGTCCTGGCCACTCTGACCGCGATCTCCAGAGGCGGCCTGGACCACCGTACGGAGGAGGTGCGGCGCCGCTGCGCCTCGGACGCCGCCTACGTGCGGGCGCTGATCAGTCAGGACGCCGCAGGCCCCGCGACCGGGCTGGGCAACGGCCTGGCCCGCGCGGTGGCGCGGGCGGTGGGCCTGGGCCTGACCGTGCGCTACGCGGCGGAGGCGCTGCCCGACGACCTTCCGGAAGAGGTCGCCGTGGCGATGGCGGAGGCGGCCACGGAGGCGCTCAACAACGTGGCCAGGCACTCGGGCGAGCGCGACGCCTGGCTCACCGCCGTCGCGGTGGACGGGGTGGTGACGGTCCGCACGGTCGATCGCGGCAGGGGTTACGACCCGGACCTGGTCGAGCCGGGTTACGGGGTGGGCTCGTCCATGGTGGGCCGGATGCGCGAGGTCGGCGGCAGCGCGGAGGTCATCACCGCGCCGGGCGAGGGGGTGTGCGTGGAGCTCAGGTGGCCAGACCGTCCTCTCTGACGCGGTCGGCGAGCTCCAGCTTCGTGTACGTCGGCCGCCCCGCCTTGCGGTATTTGTCCTTGACGCGTTCGAGGTAGTTCTTGGCCGTCCCCGGCTGCACCCCGGCGCTGCGGGCGGCGGCGGCGAGCGTCATGCCGGAGGCGTAGGCGAGCAGCACCGCCCGCTCCTGTGGCGACAGGACGGGCCGGTCACCGTCGCGGTCGGCCAGCCAGCCCAGCGCCAGTTCGGGGGAGATGGCCAGTTCCTCGCCGGCCACCTCCCTGAGCTTGGCGACCAGGGCGGGGAGGTCGTGGTCCTTGGTGAGGTAGCCGCCGGCCCCCGCGCCGATCATCTGCCTGGCCATGTCGCCCGAGGTCACGACGCTGACCACGAGCACCTTGCGGCCGAGTCCGGCCAGCCTGCGGACGTTGGCGACGGGGTCGGAGCGGTCGCCGAGCAGCAGGTCGAGCAGGACCACGTCGGCGGGCTCCCGCTCGGTCCTGAGCAGTTCGGGTACGGTCGTCGCCCGCCCGATCAGCCGTACGTCGGGCACCTCGGCCAGCCAGGCGGCCAGCCCCTCGATGAGCATCCGGTCGTCGTCCACCACAGAAACGGTGATCACTCCTGTCTTTCCCATATTCGGCAGAACATGTCAAGAGCGCAGTTATGGCGCCTTTCTGCCGACGGTCCCGGACGCAGATCATGGCGCCAGGTCCGAGAAGGGAGCAATCATGACCGTCACCCGCGAAAGGCCCGAAGAACTCGTCGCCGCCTGGAGGACGGGGGAGCACGACAGCCCGGCAGGCCCTCTCCTGCCCGGTCCGTACACCGAGTCGGAGATCACGATGACGGGGCTGGGACAGTCCGGCCAGTGCGGGACGGTCTGTTCCGGCTCCCGGACCCGCCCGTGCTGCTGAGCGGGGACGGGACACATGGCCGGTGAGTTCGACCCGCCGCTGGATCCGCTGATCGGTCCGGCCCTGGCCGACGTGGAGAGTCGGCTGGGTGCGCTCACCGGCCTCACCTCGGCCGAACGCGACGCCATCCTGTCGGGTTGCGCGCTCTCCGTCGAGGAGGACGTCCGCAGGAAGATCACCAGAGTGCTGGTGCTGGAGGTGAACGCGGCCCGGGTCACCGGTCGGCTCCGGGCCGAGGATCCCGCCGCACGCTGGGAGGAGTGGAAGCGCGAGGTCGCGAAGCCCGCGTTCTGGGACGGGCTGGCGGGGCCGTACCCGGGGATGACGGCCAGGCTGGCGACGGCGGTGCGCAACCGCTGCGCCGCCGCCTGCCGCTTCGCCGAGCGCTTCGTCCGCGACCGCACGGCCCTCGCCGCGCTGCCCGGCGCCCTGTCCGGGCCGCTCGAACGGGTCGAGTTCGGCGCCGGCGACAGCCACCGGGGCGGGCAGACCGTCGTGCTCGTCCACGGCGCGGACGGCCGGGTCGTCTACAAGCCGCGCTCGCTCGCGGTGGACGTGGCGCTCGCCGAACTCCTCACCCACCTCAGCGTCTCCAGCATGCGGGTGCCGCAGGCCGTGACCAGGGGCGAGTACGGCTGGGCCGAGCACATCGCCCACCGCCACTGCGCCGACGACGCCGAACTGCGCGCCTTCTACCGGGGCCTCGGCCACTGGCTGGCGCTGATGCGCCTGCTCGGCGGCAGCGACCTGCACGCGGAGAACCTCATCGCGGCCGGTCCCCACCCGGTGGTCGTGGACTGCGAGACCCTGTTCACCCCGCACACCGGGGCCCGCCCCTCCGGCTACGGCCAGGCGGTGGACCTTGCCGTCGACCTGGTGAACACCTCGGTGATGCGCTCCGGCCTGTTGCCGGGACGCGGGGTGGCGCTGGGCTGGCGGGGCGTGGACATGTCGGCGGCCGGGGCGCTGCCCGGCCAGCAGCCGAAGGTCGAGCTCCCGGTGGTGCTCGGCGCGGGCACCGACAGCCCCCGGATGGGTACGGAGGCGGTCGAACTTCCCCTTGCGGCCAACCACCCGAGCCCGGAGCCGGTGCTCGGCCGGTACTGGCCCCTGATCATCGCCGGGTTCGACGAACTCGGCGAGCGCCTGGCCGACCTCGACCGGTCGGCCAAGCTGGAACCGCTGCTGTCCGGGTTCGCCGACTGCCCGGTTCGCGCGGTGCTGCGCTCCACCGAGGCGTACGCCGAACTGGCCCGCATGCTCTGGCACCCGGCGTCCCTCCACGACGAGGCGCCCGCTCGGGCGAAGGCCGCCGCGCTGCTGGCGAGGATGTCGGAGAACGTCCCCGGCGCCCCGGACAGCGCCGCCGTCATCGCCGCCGAGGTGGACGAGCTGTGCCACGGCGACATCCCGATGTTCGACACCACCCCGCGCGTCGGCGTACTGACCGGCCCGGCGGGCACGCGGTACGGACCGGAGCTGGACCTGGTCGCCGACTCCGTCGCCCGCTGGCGGGCGCGCGACCACGGCCTCGACCGCCGGGCCGCGCAGGCCGCCCTGGTCAGCGCCTACCTCAACGAGGGCTGGACGCCCGGGGCGCAGGCCATGTCGCCGGGGCCGATCGTCGTGGATCGGCCGGAGGCCCGGCGCCGGGCGCTGGCCGCCGAGATCATGCGCGGGCTCGTCGGCGGCGCCGTACGCGGGGCGGACGGCACGGCCACCTGGATCGCCCCGGTGCTCAGCCTGACCGGCTGGGCCGTACAGCCGCTGTCGGTGGACCTGTACGGCGGCGCGCTCGGCGTCGCGACCGTGCTGGCCGCCTACGCGCGCGAGGCGGCGGCGGGCCGGGCCGAGCCGCTGGACGAGGTGCCCGGCCTGCTCACGGCGGTGTTGCGGACGATCAGGCTCGCGGAGGACCGCGACGCGGCCAAACGGCGCGAGGACCTCAGGGTCCGGCCGGACCCGCCCGGCGCCTATCTCGGGATCACCTCGCAGGTCCACGGCTGGCTGCTGCTGCGCGCGTTCGGCGCGGTCGGGGACGAGGCGCTGGCCCGCGCGCGCGCCGTGGCGGAGCAACTGCCTGCGGCGATCGAGGCCGACGACTGCTACGACCTGCTGTCGGGGATGGCGGGCGCGATCGTCCCGCTGCTGCGGCTCGGCGAGCAGACCGGCGAGCGGCGGTGGGGCGAACTGGCCCGCTCGATCGGCGTGCGGCTCGCGGGCCTGGCCGTCCGCCGCCCGGAAGGGGTGTGCTGGCCGAGCCCGCGCTTCCCGCAGGGGCTCGGCGGGTTCGCGCACGGGGCCACCGGGATCGGCTGGGCGCTGGCGCGGCTCGCGGACGCGCCCGGCGCCCCGACCGGGACGCGGGAGCTGGCCGACGCCGCCTTCTTCTACGAGGACACCCTGTACGACCCCGCCCGGCAGGGGTGGCTGGACCTGCGTGAGGACGACGGCACCGCCGCCGCCTGGTGCCATGGGGCGGGCGGGGTCGGGATCGTCGCCGCCGACCGGCTGGCCCGCGAGGGCGGCGCGCTGTGGCGGGACCGGCTGGAACGCGCGGCGGCGGCCTGCTGGGCCCAGGGCATCGGCTGGAACCACACCCTGTGCCACGGCGACCTCGGCGCGTGGGAGGTGATCGAGCACGCGCGGGCGGCCGGAGTCGCCCCCGTCGAGCGGGAGTCCCTGGTCGCGCACCTGCTCGGCAGCCTGGAGACCAACGGCCCGATCAGCGGCCTGGCCAGGGACGCCTTCGCCGCCGGACTGCTGCCCGGCCTCGGCGGTGTCGCCTACCAGCTCCTGCGCATGCATCCGGACTCGGGACTGCCCTCGGTCCTGCTCCCGGACCTGGAATGAACGCCGTACCGGCACCTGCGCCGGTCGCCGTTCTCGTCGGGCTGCGCGGCCGAAGCGGCTGTCGAGCAGGCCGGAGCCCGCGCTGCGGCGCCCCGCCGATCGATGTAGAGAACCGGGGGGCGGCTCCGACTACCGGATGAAAGCGATGCGAAATCCGGAGGAAGCACCATGAGTAAGGTCACCAGCGACATGTCGCTGTCCCTCGACGGCTTCACGGCGGGTCCGGGGCAGAGCCTGGACCTCCCGATCGGCGAGGGCGTCGGCGAGAGCCTGCACCGGTGGATGTTCGAGGAGCCGGAACTGCACGCCGAGGCCATCGCCGCCATAACCGCCGCAGGCGCGTTCATCATGGGGCGCAACATGTTCGGCCCCGGTCGCGGGGAGTGGGATCTGGGCTGGCAGGGCTGGTGGGGGGAGGAGCCGCCGTACCACGGGCCGGTCTTCGTCCTCACCCACCACGCCCGCGAGCCGCTGGAGATGAAGGGGGGAACCACCTTCCACTTCGTCACCGACGGGATCGAGGCGGCGCTGGAACGCGCGCGGGAGGCGGCGGGCGGGCGCGACGTCTCGATCGCGGGCGGCGCGCACACCGTCAACCAGTACCTCGCGGCGGGGCTGATCGACGAGTTGCGGTTGCACGTGGCACCGGTGGTGCTCGGCCGGGGCGAGCGGCTGCTGGCCGGTGTCGGCGCCTTCGACCTCGAACCGGTCGGTACGCCGTCGGGCAGCGCGTTGATCACGCACCTGACGTACCGTCCCGAGAAGGGGTGAGCCGGGCCACTCACGCACCTGACGTACCGCCCCAAGCAGGGGTGAGCCGGGCTGACATATCGGCTCAAGATAGTGGACACTCCATGGCCACTACCGGTGCCATGGTCGTGCGCATGACGCAATCCATGCCTCGGCCGCCGTACGAGCCGGAGTTCGCCACCCTGCTGGCGTCCTTCACCGACCACTTCCCGCCGACCATCACACCGGAGATGATCGCCCCCATGCGCGCGGGCGGCGGCGCGTGGACGCCCTCCATCGAGGAACTGCTCGCCGGCCGCGACATCCGGCGCGAGGACCGGACCGTCCCCGGCCCCGCCGGGGCGCCCGACGTCGTCCTGTCGATCTTCAGATCCGGTACGGCCGCCGCCGCCCCCGCCGTCTACACCATCCACGGCGGCGGGTTCGTGTTCGGCGACCGGTTCGCCGAGATCGACGAGGCGCTGGGCTGGGTCGAGGAGCACGGCGTGGTGCTGGTCTCCGTCGAGTACCGGATGCCGCCCGAGCACCCCGACCCCGCCCCCGTCGAGGACTGCTACGCCGGGCTGGTGTGGACCGCCGCCAACGCCGGGGACCTCGGCATCGACCCCGGCCGCATCGTGCTCCACGGCAGCAGCGCGGGCGGCGGACTCGCGGCGGGGACGGCCCTGCTCGCCAGGGACCGCTCCGGGCCCTCGGTGCTCGGCCAACTGCTCGTCGCCCCGATGCTGGACGAGCGCAACGACAGCCCGTCCGCCCACCAGTTCGCCGGGGTCGGCGTGTGGGACAGGGGCAGCAACGACACCGGCTGGAACGCGCTGCTCGGCGCGCGGCGGGGAACGGAGGCGGTCACGCCGTACGCCTCGCCCAGCCGGGCCCGCGACCTGTCCGGCCTGCCGCCCGCGTTCGTGGACGTGGGCAGCACGGAGACCTTCCGCGACGAGGCCGTGGAGTTCGCGAGCAGGCTGTGGCAGGCCGGGGTCCAGGCCGAACTGCACGTCTGGCCGGGGGTGTGGCACGGTTTCGACGTCATGCTGCCCACGGCGGCCCTCTCCCGCGCCGCCCGCAGAGCACGAAGCGAATGGCTGCACCGGCTCATCGACCGCAAGCCGTGAACCGGCCGCCCTTTTGCGGCGGCTGGTAGAATCTCCGGAAAGTCATCGATTCAGGAGCGCAGCCATGGCAGGGGACGACGACATCTCCGGGTGATACCGGATCCGATCCCGTCGTCTCTGTCTGCCCAGGGCAGCAGTCTGCCCTCAGCTCCTTACGAGGTCTTCTTTCCATGTTCGACGTCGTCTGCTCGAACCTGTCCTTTTCCTGGCCCGACGACACCCCCGTCTTCCAGGACCTTTCGTTCACCGTCGGCGCCGGCCGTACCGGTCTGGTCGCCCCCAACGGCGCCGGCAAGAGCACCCTGCTCCGCCTGATCGCCGGTGAGCTGCGCCCCGCCACGGGATCCGTGACCACCGGCGGCACCGTCGGCTACCTCCCGCAGACCCTCCCGCTGACCGGTGACCTGACGGTGGCCGAGGTCCTCGGCGTCGCCGACGTGATCGGCGCGCTCGACGCCGTCGAGTCCGGCGACGTCCGCGACGAGCACTTCACCACGATCGGCGACGACTGGGACATCGAGGAGCGCACCCGCGCCCAGCTCGACCGGCTCGGGCTCGGCGGCCTCGCCTTCGACCGGAGCCTGCGCACGCTCAGCGGCGGCCAGGTCGTCTCGCTCGGCCTGGCCGCCCAGTTGCTGAAGCGGCCGGACGTGCTGTTGCTGGACGAGCCGACCAACAACCTCGACAGCGAGGCGCGTCACCGGCTCTACGACGTACTGACCGACTGGAACGGCTGCCTGCTGCTGGTCAGCCACGACCGCGCGCTGCTCGACCGCATGGAGCGCATCGCCGAGTTGACGCGCGGCGAGCTGCGCCTCCACGGCGGCGACTTCACCGCCTACGAAGCGGCGGTGCGGGCCGAGCAGGAGGTCGCGGAGAAGAACGTGCGCAACGCCGAGCAGGAGCTCAAGCGCGAGAAGCGGGAGATGCAGCAGGCCCGCGAACGCGCCGAGCGCCGGGCGAGCAACGCCGCCCGCAACCTCAAGAACGCCGGGCTGCCGCGCATCTTCGCCGGCACCATGAAGCGCGGCGCCCAGGAGTCCGCCGGGCGGGCGGGTCAGATGCACGCCGCCCGCGTCGGCGACGCGAAGGCCAGGCTGGAAGAAGCGGGGCGGGCCCTGCGCGACGAGCAGCGCCTGGCGCTGGAACTGCCCGACACCGACGTCCCCGCGGGTCGTACGGTCTTCCTCGGGGAGCGGATGCGGGTAGGCGAACTGTTCGCCGGCGACGGCCTCGACCTGGCCGTGCGCGGCCCCGAGCGCATCGCGCTGACCGGCGCCAACGGCAGTGGCAAGACCACGCTGCTGCGGCTGGTCAGCGGCGACCTCGCGCCCGACGGCGGCGAGATCAGGCGGGCCGACGGCCGCGTCGCCTACCTGTCGCAGCGGCTGGACCTGCTCGACCCCGCCCGTACGGTCGCCGAGAACTTCGCCGTCGCCGCCCCCGACCGGCCGGAGGCGGAGCGGATGAACCTGCTGGCCCGCTTCCTCTTCCGAGGCGCCCGCGCCCACCTGCCGGTCGCCGTGCTGTCCGGCGGGGAGCGCCTGCGCGCGACCCTGGCCTGTGTCCTGTGCGCGGAACCGGCGCCGCAGCTCCTGCTGCTGGACGAGCCGACCAACAACCTCGACCTGGTCGGCATCGCTCAGCTGGAGAGCGCGCTGGGCGCGTACAAGGGGGCGTTCGTCGTGGTCAGCCACGACGAACGCTTCCTCGACACGATCGGCGTCAACCGCCGGCTGCGGCTGTCGGACGGCGTGCTGACAGAGTCATGACCGTGTCATGACCGCTTCATGACCGTCTCTCGGCGTCGATCCCGTCGAGCAACTCCCTGAACTTCTCCCGCTCGTTGAGCCGGGGGAACGGCTCGGCCGGCGCCTCGACGCCGAGGAACGCGCACAGCGGCCCCCATCCCTGCGTGACCTCGAAGACCAGCAGCCGGTCCGCGGGGACGGTGGACCGTACCTCGGCGTTGTGCTCCTCGAACCAGGCGATGGCGGCCTTCTCCTCGCGCACCCGCTCGACGACGGCGAGCAGCCAGTCCGGAGGCGGGTCGCCGTCCGCGACCTTCGCCTCGGCTTCGGCGACGACGGTGCTGCGGACGCTCGCGTACCACGCCTGCGGGTCGCGGAGGGTGAGGATCACCTTGGCCTCGGGGTAGGCGGCGATCAGCTCCTTCCAGTAGAGGGTGCTCGGGAAGTCGACGGTGGACCGGTAGCCGTCGAAGACGGTCTCCCAGTCCGGCGCGCCAGCCGCCGCCGCGTCCCACAGAGGGACGTGCTCGGGGTGCCGCATCACCTCGACCGCGTGGTAGCAGGGGCCGAATCCGAGCCGTTCGAGCGCCGCCTTCATCGACAGCGTCCCCGTCCGGCCGAACCCGGCGCCGATGACCTCCAGCATGCTGCTCCTTCCCCGTGCCTATTTCGTAGCGTCCCAGAGAACGTCGAGGTCGACGGCGTCCGCCATGGCTTTCAGGCCGGCGTCGTTCGGGTGCAGGGCGTCGCCCGGGTCGTACTCGGGGCGCAGGACGTCGCCGTCGGCGAGGACCTTGTCGAAGTCGGCCACGGCGTCGTACTCGCCGCTGGTGCGGATCCAGTGGTTGACGGCGTCGCGGGTGGCCTCGCCCGCGTCGCTGTACATGAACGAGTTCTTGAACGGCACGATCGTGCCGCCGACGACCGTGAGGCCGCGCGCCTTCGCCGCCCTGATCAGCGCGCGGTGTCCCTCGATGAGCTGCTCGGCGCTCACCACGGGGTTGGGCTTGGCGCAGTGGTAGTCCCAGGTCGGGAAGCCGACGTCGTTGACGCCCTGCATGACGACGACCGCCCGGACGCCGGGCCGGTCCAGGACGTCCCTGCGGAAGCGGTCGCCCGCGCGCTCGCCGAAGCAGGTCGAGTCGTTGAGCACGCGGTTGCCGGAAAGGCCGGTGTTGAGCACGCCCAGGGGTTTGCCGTCGGCGAGGAGCCGTTCGGCGAGCCGGTCGGGGTAGCGGCGGTCGGCGCCGTGGGTGGAGCTGGTGCCGTCGGTGACCGAGTCGCCGAAGACGGCCACCGAGCCGCGCGCCCGGCCGGTCACCTCCACTCCGGTCAGGAAATACCAGGACTTGGAGGATTCGGTGAAGGCCGCGCCGGAGGTCGCGAACCGCTGGTCGCCCGGCGCCCGGTAGGCGGTGTCCATGGCCCAGTCGTGGAAGCTCGCGGGGCCGGTCGGGCCGTGGAAGTAGAAGGTCGTGGCCAGCCGCTCGCGCGGCGAGACCCGGATCCGGACCGGGTCGCTGACCAGGTCGCGCCCGGCCTGGACCACGGCCTGCGGGTCGCCTGCGAAGGTGACCCGGACGGGTTCGCCGGTGGCGGCGCCCTCGCCCGCTCTGGCGA
Organism: Nonomuraea longicatena; assembly: GCF_039525605.1. Lineage (NCBI taxonomy): Bacteria > Bacillati > Actinomycetota > Actinomycetes > Streptosporangiales > Streptosporangiaceae > Nonomuraea > Nonomuraea longicatena. Next base: position 132,143 of record NZ_BAAAHQ010000011.1, read on the forward strand.
GGGTGGCGCCGGTCAGCCGCAGCGGGGCGGTGCCGTACCGGTTGGACAGGCGGATCCGCACGCGGTCGCCGCCCACGCTGATCCGGACGATCTGCCGCACGGACTGGTTCTCGAACCCGGTCTCCGACCAGTTGGGGTTGTAGGCGCCGGGGAACGGGCGCTGCATGGCCGTGGCCCAGGTGCCCGTCCAGCGTCCGGTGGTCGCGTGCGCGGGGGCCGGCGCCAGTGATAACAACGTCAGCGCTGTGGCGATTAACAGTCTCATGAGCCGTAACAGTAGAAGTGAACAGCGGGCATCACAATTCTGGAATTTCTCCGGGAATTGCACACTATTTTCGCCTGTCCGGAAACAGGAAATGCCGGGCTCGTCGGAGCCCGGCATTTCATGGTCGCGTCAGACCAGGTCGAACCGGTCCAGGTTCATGACCTTGGTCCACGCCTTGGCGAAGTCGTTCGCGAACGACTCCGCGGCGTCGTCGCTCGCGTAGACCTCGGCGAGGGCCCGCAGCTCGGAGTTCGACCCGAAGACCAGGTCGGCCCGGCTGCCGGTCCACTTGACCTTGCCGTCGGCGTCGCGGCCCTCGAAGGTGGTCGCATCCTCCGACGTCGCCGTCCACGTCGTGTCCAGGTCGAGCAGGTTGACGAAGAAGTCGTTCGTCAGCGTGCCCGGCCGGTCGGTGAGGACACCGAGCGTCGACTGCTGGGCGTTGGCGCCCAGCACCCGCAGGCCGCCGACCAGCACCGTCATCTCGGGCGCGCTCAGCGTGAGCAGGTTGGCCCGGTCGACCAGGAGGTACTCGGCGGGCAGGCGGGTGCCCTTGCCGACCCAGTTGCGGAAGCCGTCGGCGGCGGGCTCCAGGGCGGCGAAGGACTCGACGTCCGTCTGCTCGTCCGTGGCGTCGGCGCGGCCCGGCGTGAACGGCACCGCGACGTCGAACCCGGCGTCCTTGGCGGCCTTCTCGACGGCGGCGCCGCCGGCCAGCACGATCAGGTCGGCGAGCGAGATCTGCTTACCGGTCGTCGCGTTGAACTCCTGCTGGATGCCCTCCAGCGTGCGCAGCACGGTCGCGAGCCGGTCGGGGTCGTTGACCTCCCACCCGCTCTGCGGCTCCAGGCGCACCCGGGCGCCGTTGGCGCCGCCGCGCTTGTCGCCGCCCCGGAAGGTGGACGCGGAGGCCCAGGCGGCCGACACGAGCTGCGCCACCGACAGGCCGGAGTCGAGGACCTTGCCCTTGAGGGCGGCGACGTCCCCGGCGTCGACGAGGGCGTGCGTCACCTCGGGCAGCGGGTCCTGCCACAGCAGCACCTCGGACGGCACCTCTGAGCCGAGGTAGCGCACGATCGGGCCCATGTCGCGGTGGGTCAGCTTGTACCAGGCCCGCGCGAAGGCGTCGGCGAACTCCTCCGGGTTCTCCATGAAGCGGCGCGAGATCTGGTCGTAGACCGGGTCCACGCGCAGGGACAGGTCCGTCGTCAGCATCGTCGGCGCGTGCGTCTTCGACGCGTCGTGTGCATCCGGTACGGTCCCCGCGCCGCCGCCGTCCTTCGGCCGCCACTGCTTGGCGCCCGCCGGGCTCTCGAACAGCTCCCACTCGTACCCGTAGAGGATCTCGAAGAAGCTGTTGTCCCAGGTGACCGGGGTGTTCGTCCAGATGCCCTCCAGGCCGCTGGTCGTGGTGTCGCCCCCCTTGCCGGTGCCGTGGGCGTTCTTCCAGCCGAGGCCCTGCTGCTCGATCGAGGAACCCTCGGGCGCCTCGCCGACCAGGTCGCCTGAGGCGGCGCCGTGCGTCTTGCCGAAGGTGTGGCCGCCCGCGATGAGCGCGACGGTCTCCTCGTCGTTCATCGCCATCCGGCGGAAGGTCTCGCGGATGTCGCGGGCCGCCGCCAGCGGGTCCGGGTTGCCGTTCGGGCCCTCCGGGTTGACGTAGATGAGGCCCATCTGCACGGCGCCGAGCGGAGTCTCCAGCTCACGGTCGCCGGTGTAGCGCTCGTCGCCGAGCCAGGTGGTCTCGGGGCCCCAGTAGACGTCCTCGTCGGCCTCCCAGACGTCCTCGCGGCCGCCGGCGAAGCCGAAGGTCGCGAAGCCCATCGACTCCAGGGCGACGTTGCCGGACAGGATGAGCAGGTCGGCCCAGGACAGGCTCTTGCCGTACTTCTTCTTGATCGGCCACAGCAGGCGGCGGGCCTTGTCGAGGTTGGCGTTGTCCGGCCAGCTGTTGAGCGGGGCGAAGCGCTGCTGACCGGCTCCGGCGCCGCCTCGGCCGTCACTGATGCGGTAAGTGCCGGCGCTGTGCCATGCCATGCGGATGATGAGCGGGCCGTAGTGGCCGAAGTCCGCGGGCCACCAGTCCTGCGAGGTCGTCAGGACCTCGGCGATGTCGCGCTTCACCTCGGCCAGGTCGAGGCCGTTGAACGCGGCGGCGTAGTCGAAGTCCGCGCCGTGGGGGTTGGCCACGACGGGGTTCTTGGCGAGGATCTTCAGGTTGAGGCGCTCCGGCCACCACTGGCGGTTGCCGCCGCCCTGGGTCGGATGCGGTGCACGTCCGTGAGCTACCGGGCAGCCGCCTTCGGTCTCCACGGCGTTTGCGTCTCGGTTCTCAGACATTGGGACTTTCCTTCCGGGACTAAGCGGATCAGGGTGATCCGGAACTGCGGGCGGTGGCGCAGTCGAGGCACAGCCCCCAGTAGATGACCTCGGCCTCGTCGATCGCGAAGCCGTGGTCGTCGTGTGCGGTCAGGCAGGGCGCCTCGCCGACGGCGCAGTCGACGTCCTTGACGGTCGCACACGTCCGGCACACCAGGTGGTGGTGGTTGTCGCCGACGCGTCCCTCGAACAGCGCCGGGCTGCCCGGCGGTTCGATCCGCCGTACGAGCCCCGCCGCAGTGAGCGCGTGGAGGGCCTCGTAGACGGCTTGCAGGGAGATGTGGCCCACCCGGGCGCGTACCCGGGAGGCGATCTCCTCGACGCCGAGATGGTCGCCGTCGCGGACGGTGTCGAGCAGGGCGACGCGGGCGGCCGTCACCCGCATGCCCGCCCCGCGCAGCTCCTCTGCGGTGCTCGGAGTGCTGGATGCGGTCATACTCCCCAACCTACCCCCATAAAGACGAATCATACAAGATAATGAATGATCCAAGTTTTCGTGTGGCCGGAATCCGGCCGGAAACGACGAAGACGGGTGCGGACCCGTCGCAGGGTTCCGCCCCGTCCGTTCGTGTCCGGGCGATGGGCTACGGAATGATCTCCATCTCGGCCATCATGCCGAGCGAGGAGTGCTCCAGGAAGTGGCAGTGGTAGACGTAGCGGCCCGTGAAGCCGCCGCCGAACGTCGCCTGGATCTTCACCCGGCCGCCGAACGGGAGGAAGACGGTGTCCTTCAGGCCCTCGTCCTCGGGCAGCGGTGGCCCTCCGTCGCGTTCGAGCACCCGGAAGTGCGTCATGTGCAGATGGAAGTTGTGGATGACGCCGGGCAGGGTGTCGACGTTGCTGACGTTCCAGATCTCGGTCGCGCCCGACCTGATCTGCGCGTCCACCCGGTTCGGGTCGTACGGCCTGCCGTTGACCAGCCCCACCGGCAGCGGGCCGGGACCGGACAGGTCGAAACTCATCGTGATGTCGCGGGTGACCGAGGCGGGCGGCAGTGCGGGCAGCGGACGCAGCGTGTGGGGCACCAGGCTGTAGTCCGACGCGTTGCGCACCACGTCGAAACGCATGACCGGGATGGTGCCGTTGTGCAGCACCAACTGGCTCCCGATGGGCAGGCGGGAGAAGTCGACGACGATCTCGGCCCGTTCCGCCGACGACAGCACGATCTCCGTCATCCGTACCGGCTCGGGCAGCAGGCCGCCGTCCGAGGCGATCTGGGTGATCTGGTGGCCGCCCAGGTTCAGACGGAAGACGCGCTCGTTGGCGGCGTTCAGGATGCGGAAGCGGTACTTACGCGCCGCCACCGGGAAGTACGGCTGGAGCTTGCCGTTGACCAGGAAGTTCGTTCGCTCGGCCGGGTCGCCGAAGAAGATCAGCCCGCCGTTCTGGTCGAAGGCCGCGTCCCGCAGCATGATCGGCACGTCGTACTGGCCGCTGGGCAGCGCGAAGCGCTTCTCCGACGGGTCGTCGATGAGGTAGAAACCGTGCAGGCCCCGGTAGACGTGCTCGGCCTCGGTGTGGTGGCTGTGGTCGTGGTACCAGAGCGTGGCGCCCTGCTGGGCGTTCGGGTACTCGTAGGTCCTGGCCTGGCCCGGCTGGATGAGGTCCATCGGGTGGCCGTCGTTCACCGCCGCCACATGGCCGCCGTGCAGGTGCACGTTCGCCGGGGCGGCCAGCCGGTTCGTGTACACGACCTTCACCCGGCGTCCGGTGCGGGTGCGGATCGTCGGTCCCACGAACGATCCCGCGTACGTCAGGACCGGCGTCGTGAAACCGGGGATGAGCTGGGCCGTCGCGTCGCGGATGTCAATCCGGTAGGTGTCCACGCCGTTCGCCGAGCTCGAAGGCTGCAGCACCGGCGGGATGGGCATCAGTTCGGTGAACGGCGCCACCTTGGGACGCATCAGGATCGCGCCGCTGTTCTTCCTGCCGAGGCGGTGGCCCTTGTGGACCGGGTCCACCTCGTTGGCTCCAGCGGGCAACAGGTTGGCGATGGGTAGGGCCGCTGCGCCGCCGAGGACGCCCAGCCCCAATAATTGCCGTCGATTCAATGGATTCCCCTGTCGTTAAAGGGCGACGGCCCCGAATCCGTCGCGAAACCCTCCGTTCAGGCGAGTCGTTCGCCTCCCCGACCGTTGCACGGTGATCAGGTGTGTGTCTTCCTGAAAATTGCTCTGCGGCGGGTCAATCGCGTGGTCTTTCCATGACAAGGGCGGCATATCCGTACGAGTCGCGGGGGCGCGGTACCCAGCCGCCGGGGCCCGGGTGGGGCGGGGCGGTTCGGCGCATGCCGCCGTACAGTCGCGAACAGGGCGCGACCGGACCCAGTCGGGTTCAGCGGCGGGCGGTGATGCGCTGCCGTGCGGCCTCGTAGAGGACGGCGGTCGCGGCGTTGGCCGCGTTCAGGGAACTGGCGGCGCCGATCATCGGGATGCCGACCATGGTGTCGCACCGCTCCCGCCAGGCGGCGCTGAGGCCGGTGGTCTCGTTGCCGACCAGCAGCAGGGTCGGCTGGGTGAGGTCGAAGTCGAAGACGTCGCAGTCGCCGTGCTCGTCCGTGCCGACGACCACGATCGGCGTGCCGTCCGCGCGCCGCGCCCGCACCCAGGCCATCACCTCGGCCGGCGAGGGCACCCGTACGGCGGGCAGCGCGAACAGCGACCCGGTGCTCGCCCTGACCGCCTTCGGGTCGTAGACGTCGGCGGCGTGGCCGGTCACGATCAGTCCGTGGGCGCCCATGGCGTCGGCCGAGCGCAGGATGCTGCCGATGTTGCCGGGACTCGTCGGCCGATCGAACAGCACCCCCAGGAAATCGCCGGCCACGGGGATGCGGTCGAGGTCGTCGGCGGGCATCCCGACGACGGCGACGACCTCGGGGGGCGCCGCGCTCTTCTCCCCGAGGTCGGCCAGCAGGTCCGGGGCCATGGCGACCCGCTCGGCGCGGGTGGTGCGCAGCAGGTCGCCGGCCCAGGCGGACGGCTCACGGTCGTCGTCGTAGAGAAGGGTGTGGACGGGCCAGCCGTACTCGACCGCCAGGGAGATGGGGCGCACGCCCTGGACGAGGAACTCGCGGGCGCGGGTGCGCTTGGTGCGGTTGGCGAGCAGGGCTTCGAGCTGCTGGAAACGCGCGTTGCGTGTGGTGATGCGCAGTGTTCCTCCCAGGACGACCGAACCGCCCGCCCATAGTAGGGGGTCGGGCCCGGCACGGCCTGATTCAGCCGGCCCCGACCCGGAGGGCCGGACGGCGGCCCCAGGTGGCCCAGCGCCACAGCCATTCCAGCGGACCGAACCGGTAGCGGCGCAGCCACAGCGTGGAGAACAGCCACTGCGCGGCGAGGATCCCGGCCGCGACGGCCAGCAGCACGGGCTGGGTCCAGTCCTGTGGGCGGCCGTGCAGGTTCGCGACGGCCAGCACGAGAATCGAGGCGGTGAGGTAGTTCGTCAGCGCCAACTTCCCCAACGGCGCGAAGAACGCGTGCAGTATCGCTCGCAACGGCGTCCTGAGCAGGAGCAGCAGCACGCACACATACACACCGCCGATCAACATGCCGGCGACCGCGGCCACGACGCCGAGGGCGCGGCCGTCGGGATTGTTCGCCTGCACGGTGGCTTGCACCACCAGCATCGGTGCTGCGGCCACCGCCAGCAGCACTCCCGTGATGGCCGGTCCCTTGGCGGACTGCTCCATCCGGTCGATCACGCCGTACCTGACCAGGGCGGTGCCCGCCAGCAGCAGGCCCGGGGCGATCAGGTAGCCATTGGTCACCGACAGGGACGCCACGAGGACCACGACGGCGAGGACCGCGACCGCCCACCGGGGCAGCCAGGACGACGGCAGCAGAATCACCAGCCCGGAGGCAGCGTAGACGGCGAGCACGTCACCCGGCCAGATCAGGAACATGTGCACGAGGCCGATCGCGAGCAGCACGAGCAGCCTGCGCAGCAGGAGCAGTCGCGGGCTCGCCGTACGACCCTCGGCCGACTCCAGCAGCAGCGCGAACCCCACGCCGAACAGCATGGCGAAGACGGGGAAGAACCGGTGATCGACGAGGTACCCCATCCAGTCGCTCGTCCCAGGCGCCACGACCTCGCCGCTGATGTTGGAAATCGGCCCGACATTGGCCAGCAGGATCCCGCAGAGCGCGAATCCGCGAATCACGTCGAGCGCGTCGATACGCCGTCTTCTCTCTGACATGAGGCGCTATTCTGCGGGCCTGCGCCTTGCCGCGGTATCGGCCAAAAGCGCTGTTCAAGACAGTACTTCCAGCCGGTTGATCCTGCCGACGCCCGATTACTACGCTGAGTGGGCTCCTCCGTCTTCAGCGGTCGAGGGCGCCGACCTCGCGGACCGCGTCGGCGACGGCGCGGAAGTCCTTCTTCAGGATCGCGCCGTGGTTGCTGGGGACCTTCGCGCTGATCTTGATGTTCGGGTTGCGCTCGACCACCTGCGTGACGCTGGCGCGAATGATCTCCTGCTCGTCGCCCTTGCTTCCGAAGGACGCCCCCGAAGCGAGCACATACCGCGCCGGGACGGTGATGGCGTCCAGCACGGGCCCCAGTTCGCGCTCGCGGGCGATCCTGCCGACCTCGATGTTGCTGTTCGCGATCTGCTCGGCGCTCATGCGCGGGGTCAGGCCCGTCGGACGCAGCAGCGGCAGGAGCCAGCGCATCCGCCCGAACAGCTTCCGGATGCGCTGTTCGATGGCATCGTCGAGCCAGTCGTACGGCTGTGCGCCGTCGACCATGACCGCGCCGATGGCACGGTCGGGATTGCGGCTGGCCCAGTGCGCGGCGACGAACGCCCCGTAGGACCAGCCCACCGGCAGTGCCAGGTCCACACCACGGGCCGCGAGCACGGCGTCCACGTCTGCGAGGTTCGCCTCGAACGAGTAGTTCGCCGACCGCTTCGACTTGCCCCGGGCCCGCATGTCGTAGGTGATGTGCCGCCACCCCGGCCCCAGTTCGGCGAGGACCCGTCGCCAGTATCCCTGGGTGGCGGTGTGGCCGTTGAGGTAGATCACGGGGATTCCGGGGCCGCCGGTGTCGGTGACGGCCAGGGCCGTGTCGGCGACCGGCAGCATGCCGGTCCACGCCGAGTTGTTCTTCGTCATGTCGGTTCCTCTGAGGTGCTGCCGTCGGCGCGGTTCTGGACGAACGCGCTCCGGCTATCTGGTGCCACTTAGTACCAGTATAAAGTAGCGCCGGCTACCAGTACCTAGCAACACCGGATAGCTGGCGATGCGCCGTCAGGGAAGGTGGCGGAAGACTCCCGTGGCCCGGCCGATCTGCCCGGTGGCCAGCAGCGGGCCGCCCGGGACGGCCGACAGCGACGTCAGCTCGCCCCCGGACGGAACCCTGCTCCAGCGGCCGGACGGGTCGCGATGGGCGAGAGCGGAGGCGTTGCCGTTGACGTCGGTGGAACCGAGGAGCCAGTGTCCGCCCCTGCCGTCGGGAACGGGCGGGAGGGCGCGGCCCATCCGACCGGCCGTCGCGGAGGTGTCCTCGGTGCGCCAGCCGGAGCCGGTCCATGACAGCAGGAAGGACGACATCCCGATCTCGCCGGTGATCCAGACGCCGGTTTCGTCGGCGGTGATCGCGCGCAGGTGAGGGGCGTTCAGCAGGTCGGGCGGAAGCGGGTCGGAGGCGGGCGGCGCCTTCGGCAAAGCCGGGGTCAGGTCGATCGGGGTCCACGTCCCGCCGTCGAAGTGGTGCACCCGGGCCGCCTCGCCGTCCAGGGCCCAGATGTCGGAGGCGGAGCGGGCGCTGACCCGCCATGCCGTGAACGGGACGGCCTGCTCCGTCCAGGTGGCGCCGTTGTAGTGCCAGGTCCTGCGGTCGCCGAAGACCCACACGTCGTCGGCGGCGACGACGCTCAGGGCCATGACCGGCCCGGAGAACTCGTGGGCGATCGCCCAGGTACGGCCGTCCCAGCGCACCACGGAGGTGCCGACCAGGGCCCACACGTCGTCGGGAGCGGACGCGGCGACCTGGCCGACGGTTCCGACCTCGACCGGGAAGTCGGTCTTCCGCCAGCGGCCGTCGTTCCAGTGGAAGACCGTGGGGCGGTGCGGGCCGTCGGCCATCGGGATCCAGGCGCCGATGCCGAGGATCTTCCATCCGAAGGCCCATGCCTCGTTCTCGCCGGTGGCGACGACCTGCCCGTAGGTGACCGAAGACTGGTCCGCCACCAGGTGCCAGCGGTCGTTGCCGTCAGCCCAGGGGGCGGCGACCCAGAACCAGAGGACGGCGCCGGCGGTCGCCGCTGCTATGGCGAACTTCATCAACATTCTCAAAAGCGTACGAAGAGCACCAGGGCGGCACATGAGTACAAGTACTCAAGCTGCGGGGACGGTGCCTCGGTACCGTCCCCGCGAGGGATCACCCGCGCTTGTCCAGCCACCAGAGGTGGAGGGATCCGTTGAAGTAGGCGGAGGAGGTGCCGCCCACCGGCGCCCAGTTGCCCACCACCAGCTGCCGCTGGTTCTGGCGGTCGATGTAGGCGATGTTGATGCGCTGTTCTCCGGTGCCGGTGGTGCAGGTGCTGGCGCCGTAGCCACCCCAGGTGTTCACGGTGCAGGTGTCGGGGACGGCGTGGGCCGGCGCGGCGGTGATCAGCAGCAGACCGGCGGAGAGAAGAGTGGCGGCGGAGAGGGCTGCTGCTCGTTTCCTGGATTTCACGTGCACTTCCTTCGGGCGTTCTCGACTTTCTTTTAGGAAAGTTTCCTAAGCGAAAGATACGCGCCCGGAGGTCGGCGTCAAGAGCCGTCTCACCGATGAGACGCCCGACCGGGAAGCTCGCCCCCGGCCGGGACGATTCAGGAGCTAGTTCCCGCAGGAAACGTCCACGGGCTTCGGCTTGTCGTTCGGGTCGGGACCGACCAGCAAGAGCGCCTTGCCCTCGGCGCTCATGACGCCGTCGTGGACGTACCAGTCGTCGGGCGCGGCGGACTGGGGCTGCTGCCCCGAGACGGTGAACTGCGGCTCCACGCCGCGCCCCCGCAGCAGCGTGTTGACGTCAGCGACGTTCTTGTTGACGTAGTCCACGCAATACAGCGGCTCACCGAACATCCCGATACCGGGAGGCATGGCGTACTTCTCACCGGCCTCCGCCTGCCGGCCCAGGATGACCTCGGCCTTCCCCTCGAAGTCCAGCGGGACCTTCAGCCCGGTCGGGCATCCGCCGAACCGGTGGCACGGGCCGGGCGCACTGATGGCCGTGATGGTGCCCTTGGCCGCCACCGGCTCACCGGATCTCAGCGGGTCGAGGTCGTCGGTCATCACGAAGATGCTGCCGGCCAGGTTCGCGGACGTCGGCGTGACGGTGAGCGTGATGTCCAGACCACGCGCCTTCAGCTCGGACTCGTACACGCTCGGATCGGCCATCAGGTCCTTGACGGTGATGACGTGATAGCCGTCCACGCGTTCGATGTCCAGGGCCGCAGCGGCCGGAGCCTGGATGACGGCGAAGGTCGCGACGGCTGCCGCAGCGGCCAGGACCGGTGCGGCCAGCCGCAGGTACCGACGCCGACGCGGGACGCTCCGGGTCTCGGCGACAGGGGCCGAGGTGATCTCGTTCAGCAGTTCGCCGGCCAGCGGGGTGTGGCCGGGGCCCGGGTCGGGCGCGATTCGGGCCACCAGGCTGTCGATGTCGTTCCTCATGTCGCCTCTCTCGTCATGGTGATGGCACGCTCGCCGTAGCGGGCCATGTCCAGCCCAGCGGCCTTCAGGTTCTTCGCCAGCCGTTTGCGGGCACGGTGCAGCCGTAACCGGGCCGCGGCGCGTGAGCAGCCCAGCACCGTGGCGATCTCGGGGGAGCCCAGCCCCTCCCAGCCGGCCAGTGCGAGCACCTCGCGATCGTCTGGGCTCAGCCGCCTGAAGGCCGCTCGCACGGCGTCGAAGTCGTCGTCCACCACGATCGACTCCGCCCACTGCTCAAGCTGCAGGCCGAGACGTTCGACCAACTCGCTGCGGCGGGAGTCGGCCCGCCGGCCGTTGGCCAGTACCCGGCGGGCCACGCCGTAGAGCCACAGACGGGCCCGGTGTCCTTCGGGAACGTCGTCCAGCCGACGCCAGGCGATCGTGAACGTCTCGGCAAGGGCGTCGGCGGCGTCGTCGTGGGAATCGGCACGCCGCCGGAGGTAGGCGAGGATGTCGGCGTAGTTCGCCGTGTAGATCTCCGCGAAACGCTGCTTTTGATCAGGTGGGCCCACGCTGTGTCTCTCTCGTTCGGAAGTCTGACGTTCCGTACGTGTCGTGAACCCGGAAGGTGTTACACCCCGATCGTGCCCGCGCTTCGAGCCGGACCGCGCACATCGCGGAATGACGCACATGGCCGCCCCTGCCTGCGGTTTCCACAGGTCAGGGACGGCGAGGCGCTCAGTCCAGGATCAGGTCCATGTTCTGGGCGGCGAGCGCCTCTCGGATCGGCTGGAAGTAGGCGGCGCTGCCGTCGGTTCGCGAACCGCTGTGAATGCCGGCCGCGTCGTTGTTCCAGACGACGGAGCCGCCGCTGTCACCGGGCCTGGACCGGTAGTCGGTCATGGTGAGTCCGCCCACGGTGGGGCCGTTGGCATAGGTCACGGTGACATCGCGGGCGTTGACGAACCCGCAGGTCCAGCCGGTCGTCGCGCCGGACTTGCACAGGTGGGCGCCGACCGGGGCGTCCTGGGCGCCGCCGATCCTTCTGAAGGTGCCGTTGTACATGTTCACCCACGGCCCGTAGGGGTTCCACTCGCCGGAGTTCCGCACGAAGTAGCTGCCGTAGTCGCCGTTGTAGTCGAAGTTCCAGACGTGGCCGTACCCCACCCACTTGTTGTCGCCGGGGCGCCAGGCCCAGGTGTTGCCACCGAGTTCGTTGCAGTGGCCTGCGGTCACCATGTAGTGCCAGCCGGTGCTGCGGTTGCGCGCCAGGAACGCGGCCGAGCAGTCACCCTGGTACTGGGTACCCGAGGCGTTCCACATTTCGAACTTGTCCCCACCGATGAGCCCGGACGGCTCCGCGGCCGAGTCGGTCGCGACCACCTTGACCGTGCCTCGGCTCCCCGACAGGCCCGCACGGGCGAGCACACTGGCGGTGCCCTCCTTTTCCGCCGACGGTACTTCGATCACCACCTGGTTGGATCTGACGTCGACGTAGGCGGAGACGAGCCGGCCCTGCGCCGCCTTGTCGATCTTGCTGTGCACGGTCTGAAGCGTCCGGGTGCTGTTGCTCACCAGGTGCGCCTGAGCGCCGTCGTCCGTCGCCGTTCGAGCCGCCCGCTCATCGAGGACGTTGACATGGACGGTGCCCGTCGGTACGTCGATCCATCCGCCTGCGGCGCGTGGGCCGAGTCTGCCGGTGACGGCCGCGAGCCGGTCGGCGAGGCCGCGTTCGGCGCGCAGCCGTTCCTTCAGTTCCGCAGGGGGCAGACCCGACTGCTCGGCCAGCGAAGCCGCCGCGAGCGTGAGGTACTCCTCGTCCGTGGCCTCCCTGGTCGGGGCGGGGGAGACACTCTGCCGAGTGGGTGCGGACGGCTCGGGCGGGCCGGTTCGGGCCTCGGCCGGTCGTACGAGTGCGAGGGAGAGCAGAAGCGCTCCGGAGGATAAGACGACGATGGGCCGTTTCATGTGGCTCCCTTTCCTTGAAGGAGAAGGCGAGCCTCATGAAACGTGATCGACGACCCGTAAGCGTCCGATAAACGGCGTCTAGCGCTGCTTGAGGCGCTGGGCTTCCTTGCGCACCTCGGCCTGGACCGACCGCTCGTGCTGCAGCCACTCGGGGTTGTCCGCCTTGATGGCGTCGATCTCGGCGGTGGTGAGCGGCCCGGTGATGCCGCCCCTGGCCAGGCCCGAGTTGGAGACGCCCAGCTTCACGGCGACGACCTGCCTGGGGTGCGGTCCTTCGCGTCGCAGCTCGGTCAGCCATGCCGGCGGGTCGGCCTGCAGCGCGCTCAGCTCGTCCCTGGAGACGACTCCCTCCTGGAACTCGGCGGGAGTGGCCGAGAGGAGCACACCCAGCTTCTTGGCCGCGGTCGCGGGCTTCATCGTCTGAGTGGTCTTCGCCTTGGTCATGGCGTCAAGGGTAGGGCGCGAATCCGCGTTCTCCGACACCGGTACCGTGAGGAGGTGACTGACAGGGAATTCCGGCTGGCGTACGTGCCCGGGGTGACGCCCACCAAATGGGTCACCATCTGGGCCGAGCGGGTGCACGACGTACCACTCATCCTGGTCCCCGTCGCCGCCGACGAGGTGGTGAAGCTCCTGCGCGACGGCGGCGCCGACGCCGGGTTCGTACGGCTGCCCGTCGACCGCGAAGGGCTCAGCGTGATCCCTCTCTACGTCGAGACCACCGTGGTCGTGGTGCCGAAGGATCACGCGGTGGCCGCCGCCGACGAGGTGACCGTCGCCGACCTCGCCGACGAGGAGATGCTCCGTCCGATGGACGACACCCTGGAGTGGACGGCGCTGCCAGGACTGCCGGCTTTCACACGTCCGGACACGACGGCGCAGGCGATCGAACTGGTGGCGGCGGAGGCCGGGGCGCTGCTGGTCCCCGAGTCGCTGGCGCGCCTCCACCACCGCAGGGATTTGACCTATCGGCCGGTCGTGGAGGCGCCTCAGTCGCAGGTCGCGCTGGCCTGGCCCACGGAGGCGACGACCGAGCTGGTGGAGGACTTCATCGGCATCGTCCGTGGGCGTACGGCGAACAGCTCCCGGGGCCGTACCCCCGCGCCTGCCCCGGCGAAGGCCCGGAAACAGCCGAGGAAACCGCCCCCGGACACGGCGAGCCGTCGGGGCAGGAAGGGCCGCCGTCCCCGTTGAACGGGAGGGTCAGTTGTAGCCCTTGCCGCCGTCGAGCAGTTCTCTGATGGTGTCCAGGTGGCCGGCGTGCCGGGCGGTCTCCTCGACCATGTGGATCAGCATCCAGCGCAGGCTCGCCGAGGCCGAGCGGAAGTCGGGGTGCTTGCCCACGTCGTCCAGCGAGTGGGCGGCGACGATCTCGTTCGAGATCCGGCACTGCCGCTCGTAGTCGTCGAGGAGCCGCGCCAGGGGGACGCCCTCGACCCGCATGTCGGCGTCCTCGACGCTCTCGTCGAACTGCGGGTTGCTCTCTTTGGGGCGGCCCAGGAAGAGGACCTCGAACCAGCAGTGCTCGGTCCAGCGCATGTGCGACAGCAGACCGGCCACGGTCATGAGCGGCGAGGTGGGCAGCACCGACCGGTAGGCGTCCTGCTCGGACAACCCTTCACATTTCCATTGGACGATCGCACGCTGCGTGTCGAGCCAGCCGACGAGCTGGGTACGTTCATCGGCGACGAAGGGCGGTCGTTCCCTGGAAATACTCACGAGCGGCGATGCTAGTGCAGCCGATCCCGACATCGCCCACCATTTTCCGCCGTGCCGATAGCCCCAGGCATGCCGACATTTGTCGCCATACGTCGCGGTCGCGCAACGGCTGGACAGCTATCTGCTCGTCTACATGTTCCTGCGCGGACAGAGGCCCGAGCGGTACGTTGGCGCCAGCTCCGGATTCTGGGAAGTGTGTAGGTGACACCTCAGGAATCGATCGCGCCATAGTCCTGCGTCGCGGCCAGCACCGAGATCTAGCATGCGCGATCGCAGATCACCTGGAGGGCCTCGCATGAGGGCTGCGGATGGGGCTTCCCTGCGCCGAGAGTTGGTCGGTCGGATTGCGGGCAGCGGAGATCTCACGCAGGAGGCTTGGCGGAGGGCTGTGGAGGACGTTCCCCGGGAGCTGTTCCTGGGTGAAGCGGTCTTCCGGTTGGCTGACGACGTCCGAGGCGATGTATGGCAGCCCGTACGGCGAGGCTCGATGACCCCGGCGGAGTGGTCGCAACTGGCCAACGCGAACGAGACCGGGGTTACCCAGGTGGACGGGATCACCGCTGCCGAGGCATCAGAACCGCTGGCCGGGGAGCCGACTTCGTCGTCCACACTGCCCGGCCTGGTGGTGCGGATGCTCGAAGTGGCCGGGATCGGCGAGGGGGACAAGGTCCTTGAGGTCGGTACGGGCACCGGCTACTCGACCGCGCTCATGTGCCACCGTCTCGGCGACGGCCTTGTGACCTCTGTGGAGTACGACCCGAAGGCCGCCGTCCAGGCGGAGGCGGCGCTCTTCGTCGCCGGATTCTCCCCGACCCTGGTCACAGGGGACGGCCTGCACGGTTACGAGGCGAACGCCGAGTACGACCGGCTGATCGCGACCTGTTCGGTGCGATACATCCCCATCTCCTGGATGTGGCAGGTGCGGGACGGTGGCACAATCACCGCCCCGCTCACCGGGTGGATGACGGGCACTGCCCTGGCACACATCACGCTCGGCGATGACGGCACTGCCTCCGGCCGGTTCACCGAGGACAACATCTCCTTCATGTACGCCCGCCCGCACGGTCGCCCGCCCCGGGCGCACTACCGCATCGGCATGGGAGAGCGGAGGAGGAACCGCATCGACCCCGCCCTGCTGGGTGACCGGACCGCGCTCTGGGTCGCCCAGCTCGCCGTGCCGTCGGCCGAGAAGCTCGGCGTCGGCGACGAGGTCATCCTTCTCGACGTGGCCACCGGGTCGCAGGCGACCACCGAGCCCGTGCCGGGTGGGGGATGGCAGGTGCGGCAACATGGCCCGCTCCGGCTGTGGGACGCGGTCGAGGAGGCCGTCCTGACCTGGACGGAGGCGGGGCGACCGCATCGGTCCGGCTTCGGCGTCACCGTCACTCCGGACGGTCAGCGGGTATGGCTGGGCGCCCCCGACGGCCCGTCGTGGAATCTTCCCGCGTAGGCCGCTCACCGAGGTATCTGGACAGGTGGCCCGCCGTCGGGGGGCGGGGCTTCATGGGAGAGCCGTCCCCTCGGCCGGCCCGGTGCGCGGTGGCCGTGGGGCGGTGGACACCAGCGCGGTCAGTACGCCAAGGGCGGCGAGCCGGCTTCGATGCGGAGCGCTGAGGGCGGCGGTCATGTATGCGGGGCGGATCCGGGGATCTCCGGCGAGGGGACGCTTCCCATGTTTCGGTCGGGACCTAAATCACTGTATGCTCCCCCGATGAAGAAAACGATCATGAAGGGGTTGTCCGCTTGCGCCCTCGCCTCGGCCACCGCCCTCGCCGGCACGATCACGCTGGCGGCGCCCGCTACCGCAGCCACCGCCGCCGAGCTTTTCGAGGTGTGCTACAGCAACTCCGACTGCGAGGGAGGTTTCACGCGGGGAGCGATCTCCTGGAACGGCAGCTACGAGCCCACCATTCGAGGGGTTGTGACCAGCCCGACCGGCTACGCCTTCTCGACTACCGTGATCTTCGAGGGCTACATGGCGCGCGGCAGGGTGTCGCGTGAAACCCGGACCGTCAAGGGAGGGTCCAGATCCTTCAAGTTCAACATGCCCAACGCGTGGCAGGAGCGGATCAAGATCATCGTATGCCGGAACCTTTCGACCGGAAGGAAGTGCGGGTCGCCGGAGAACTACTCCATCAGATGATGACCGCCCACGCGTGTCTGTTCCGACAGCACTGGACGCCGCGTCTCCGCACCAAGATCCGGGATCGGGCTGGGGCACTCAATCAGGAGTCGTAGACATCGGGCGCCGACAGTGCAGCCGATGGACTGAAGCCGCGCCACCCGAGCGACTCGATCCGATATCTGCCAGCTGGGTATCCAGACCGAGAAGAGAAGCGACGTCATCACAGCGCCAGGTTGATCCGCTGCTCGCCACAGGCCCTTGACGTTGGCGCATATCCTACCAGGGCGCGCCCCTCGGCCATGCGGCCTTCGCCCTGTCGGCCGGGCAGGGTTACCTGACCGACGGGCTCACAGTCACCCTGCGGTACGCCTTCACCGACCTGCGGCTCCATCGGCTGGAGGCCGACATTCAGCCGGAGAACAAGGCGTCCCTGACCCTGGCCCGGCGCCTGGGTTTCCGCGCTGGCTGGCAGGGTGAGTGGCCCGCCGCCAGGGGTCAGAAGTCGAATTCGCCGTTCTTGGCGCCGTCGATGAAGGCGTCCCAGACGGAGGGGGAGACGACGAAGGGTGGTTGGTGGGGGGCTTCGGTGTCGCGGATGGCGACGCGCCCGCCGGAGAGCGGTGCTACTTCAAGGCAGTCGCCGCCGTTGTCGCCGGACTTGGTTGCTTTGCGCCATGCGGCGTTGGCGAGTTCGGTTGCCAGGTCGTTCGCTGTGCTCATTGCTGCTCACCGTCTCTTTGAGTCGCGGCCTGGAGCTGCTGGAAACGAGCGTTGCGTGAGGCGGTTCGCCCCTTTGGGGTGGCTCGGCGCTGTGTGGGGCGGGCCGCCTGGTGGGCGGCCCGCCGTCGGGGGTTAGAAGTCGAATTCGCCGTTCTTGGCGCCGTCAATGAAGGCGTCCCAGACGGAGGCCGACACGATGAACGGGGTCAGGTGGAGGGCTTCGGTGTCGCGGATGGCGACGCGACCGCCCGATAGCGGCGCTACCTCGACGCAGTTGCCGCCATTAGGGCCGGACTTGGTGGCCTTGCGCCACGCGGCATTGGTGAGTTCAGTTGATGGAGTCTCGGTCATAGCTGCTCACCATCTCTCGAATCAGGTCCTCAGAGACGTGTTGGGGGTGAGCCCACGCACGAATCGTGTCGTAGTTGATGTTAATGGCACTTAGCTCGTCTGGGCGATCGGATACGTAGCCTGCGACCGAGGTCTCGATGTATGCAGCTTGGGGCGCGATGATGAATCCTCCCTGAAGCCCGGCGGTCACCCCCAGGCTGGTGGGGACGATCTGAATCGTCACGCGGTGGTGCGATGTCATTGTCAGGAGATGTTCTAGTTGCTCGCGCATAACCTGTCCGCCACCGATAGGTCGCTTGAGCACCCATTCGTCCAGGATCGCGGAGAACATCGGTGGGTTGGGCCTGTGGAAGATTGCTTGCCGCTGGAGTCGGGCTTCTATGCTTTGTTCCAGATCTTCCGCTGAGATTCCCGGCTTGCCCTGGAGAACGGCGCGTGCGTAACGCTCTGTCTGAAGGAGTCCGGGAATCACGAGAGGTTCCCATGAGCGGAGGCTTTCGGCGGCCTCTTCGATCTTGGCCCAGGGGCGGAACCAGCCTGGGGAGGTCTCCTTCGTGATGAGAGGGAGGATTTCGAGTAGTTCGCCCGAAAGTCCTAGGGCGCCTTCGCAGCGCATCGTAAAATCGCGCGTCGGGCGGCGGGCGGCGCGCTCTACCGCGCCGACGAGGCTTGCGCTGAACGCGATGGCGCGTGCCAGTTCGTTGATGCTGAAGTGGCGCTCCATGCGGCATCGCCGCAGCTCGAAGCCGAACATTTCGAGCGGAGTTCCTGAGGGGATCGCTGTCTCGGGTGCGGTCATTTTCTAGCTCCGTGCTCTCGCGACTACAGATTCACACAGATCACACACACAACCGAACACACGCCTGTGTGCACAATGTGTAACTGATCCGTAACTAAAAGTATCGGAAAGTCGCCAAGCTTGGGAATGGCCAAAAGGGAAGTTCGATAAACCGTGCGACTCAGGACCTAGCTCGCGCAATGGAGGTGCTATCCGTGGACGAGTGGCAGCGGCTGGCGGCGGTGACCCTGCCCGGCGTGGAGAGATCGGTTCCCGTGGCGCGGAGATGCGCGGCGGCGGCGCTCTCGGCGTACCCGGAGACCACGTGTGATGTCACCCTGCTGCTGCTCTCCGAGCTGGTGACCAACGCGGTTCAGCACAGTTCGTCCGGTGGCCCGAACGGGGAGTTCACGTTCGAGCTGCACGAGGTCGGCGACCGGCTGAACGTCGCCGTCCGCGACCAGGGCACCTCGACGTCGGTCCCCGTCATGCGCCGCAGCGGCGAGAACGACGACAACGGCCGGGGCCTGGTCACGGTGGCGGCGCTCGCCGCGTCGTGGGGAGTGCGCTGGTCGGAGGCCGGATGCGTGGTCTGGTTCGAGATCGTGCCCGAGGACCGCGCCTCGGCGCGTGCGACGGCGGACGCCCGGCCATGCCTGATGTGACCGGCCTGTGCGAGGGCGACCGCGTCCGCGTCGAAGGCGTGGAAGACAGCCCTCTGGAGGCCAGAACGTACGGCGACCTGCTGGTGGGCCGCTCAGGCGTGGTGCAGTCGGTACGCGGCGACTCCTGGGCCCTGGTCCGCCTGGACCAGGTCATCGAGGTCCACGGACACTCCCGGCGCCGCTGGCTGTTCGCGCAGGCCGACCTGGTGCTGCTCGACGTCCTGAAACCGGAGCCGGTGCCCGTCGTCCACAGCGGCGTCGCGCTGCACGACGGCGTCAGAGTCGTTCACGCGCTCAAGCACTGGCCGCGTACCGACCAGGAGTGGGCCCGCACGCTCTGCGGGGTCGGCGCCCGCCCCCTTTGGGTCGCCGACTGGCCGCTGCCGTTCTCCGCCGCGCTCAAAGACGCCTGCCCCGCCTGCCGCAAGACCCTGCGCAGACCCACGTCGTAGCCGGTGCCGGGCCCAGCACAGGTAGTCGGTGCAGACAGTCAGTGCGGGTAGTTCGTGCGGGTAGTTCGTGCCGGGCTCAGTGCAGGCCGCGCTTGCCCGGTGTCCAGAACGGCTTGACCTTGATCGAGGTGCGCGGCCAGTCGCGGTCGCGGACGAGGTGGTCGCGCACCATCTGACAGGTTCTGGCCTCTCCGGCCACGTAGGCGGCTCCGGCGTCGTCCGGCAGGTGGAGGTCGGCCACGGCCGCGAGCAGGACCTTCGAGGAGGTGGCTGACGCGCCATGGCGGTGGACCCGGTGCAGCGGCGGATCTCCCGGCATGGCCAGGTCGTGTTCCGGGCCGTCGCTCTCCAGGACCCCGTACACCTCTGCGGAGGGGTTCAGCGCGGCGATCATCGGGCCGAACGCGGCGGCGGCGGTCTCGTCCCCAACGAACAGGTGATAGTCCGCCTCCCGGGTGAAGAAGTCGCCCTGCGCCCACCAGAAGGTCACCCGATCCCCCGGCCGGGCCGCGCGCGCCCAGGTCAGGCCGATGCCGTCCCCCTCGTAGAGGTGGATGCGCAGCTCGATCCCGCGTCGGGCGGGATCGAGCTCCCAGATCGTGTAGGTGCGCAGAGTGTCGCCCGGGCGCAGGATCCCGGACACCGACAGCGGATCCTTCAACTGGATCCGGATGTGCTGGCCCGGGGTGTAGGGGAAGGCGACGGGCTGGTCGGTCTGGAGCCGGATGCGCCGCATCGAGGGCGTGACCTGCTCTGCCGTAGTGATGGTCGCGTCCATGGCGTACTTGCCGAATACGGCGGTCAGGGGATTGCGGCGGGAGGGTGGCATGTCAGAAGTCCCCCCGTGAACTCGGCGCGACGGCCGCGAGCGGTGTCCACCTGCGAAGCTCCATCGCCACCTCCTTATAAGCTCTAGATTTTCTAGATGCACTAAGTAAACATAGACCTTCTAGAATGTCAATGGCGCTGGGGCGCGAACTCGGCCAGGTGTCCGGTTTGCGGGGTTTCGCTAAGCTGGCGGACCTGGGTCGCCGTGCTGTCGGAAGACCGTGCTGTCGGAAAGCAGGGCGGAGGCCGTTCTGGTACGCGGGAAGCGCCCGCACGGAGTCGGGGGGCTGGGTGACGGTGAGCGCGGAAGAGGATTTCCGGCAGGTCGGCGACGAGCTGGCCGACCTGGGGGTGCAGGTCTCCCGGATGATGGGGCGCCCCGCGCTCAAGGACCAGGCGGGGAAGGTGTTCGCAAGCCTCCAGCGTGACGGCGCGATGGTGTTCCGGCTGGTCAGGGATACCCCTGAGCACGCGGACGCGCTCAACCTGCCCGGAGCGTCCCTGTTCGACCCCTCGGGGAAGGGCCGAGAGGTGAAGGACTGGGTGGTCGTGCCCCACTCCTCCGCCGACACCTGGACGGACCTGGCCGAGGCCGCCCTCAGCCGTCCACGCTGATCGACGCTCCCATGAAGCCGCGAGAGACCCCCGTCGCCTGATCCGGTGATCGACGCCGATCGCGGCCTTCAGCCGCCGAGGCGGATGATCCCTCGCGTGGCCGCCACGGTCACGGCGGCGGTGCGGTCGTCGACGTCGAGCTTGGCGAAGATGTGCAACAGGTGGGTCTTGACCGTCGCCTCGCTGATGCTCAGGTGGGTGCCGATGGCCTTGTTGCTCATCCCCCGGGCGACCGCTCCCAGGACCTCGATCTCCCGGCCGCTGAGAGTGCCCGGCGCGTCGGCCCGCGCCCACGACAACACCCGGGTCGCGATCGCCGGCGACAGGGCGCTCTCCCCTCGGGCCGCCGCCCGGACGGCGTCGAACAGCTGCTCACGACGGGTGTCCTTGAGCAGGTAACCGATCGCTCCGGCGTCGATGGCACGGGAGATGTCGCTGTCCGTGTCATAGGTGGTCAGGACGATCACCCTGGCGTCGGGGTCGTGCTCGTGGATCCGGCTGATCGCGGTCGCGCCGTCGAGTTCGGGCATCTGCAGGTCCATCAACGTGACGTCCGGCCGCAGGGCCCGTGCCAGCCGTACCGCATCCAGGCCGGAAATCGCCTCGCCGACCACCTCCAGGTCGTCCTGGGTGCCGAGCATCGCCCGGATGCCGTCGCGGACCACCGGGTGGTCATCGGCGATCAGGACCCGGATCGGGCCTCGCCCGGTCATCGCGTCGCCATCGGGAGACTGGCCACGACCGTGGTGCCCTCCCCGGGCGCGCTTTCCACGAGGAGCGTGCCGCCGAGCTGCTCCATCCGCTCAAGCATGATCAGCAGGCCGTGTCCGGCGAAGGCACGATCGGGATCGAAGCCTTCGCCGTCGTCGTGGACGTCCAGCACGACCACATCCTCCATGAACGACAGGGTCAGGGTGACCTGCGCGGCCCGGGCGTGGCGGCGGGCGTTGGCGACCGCCTCCTGCGCCACCCGCAGCAGCTCTCCCTGGATGTGCACGTCCAGGGGCCGCAGCGCTCCGGTGATCAGAGCGTTCGCATGGATGCCGGTTTCGTCCGACAGCCGTCGCGACAGTCTCCGCAGTGCCTCCGGCAGGCCGTCGTCGTCGAGTTCGCCGGGCCGCAGCGCCAGCACGACGCGGCGGCTTTCCGTGAGGTTCTCCCTGGCCGCTCGCAACGCGTGGGTCAGGTGCCGGTCGTCCGGCAACCGCTCCTGCGCGGCCTCCAGCAGCATCACCACGCTGGCCAGCCCCTGGGTCAGGCTGTCGTGGATGTCACGAGCCAGCCGCTGCCGCTCGGCGGCCACGCCCGCCTGCCGCTCGGCCACGGCCCGCGCCTCCTGGGCGGCCTGCAACTGGTCGATCAGCTCCTTCCGCTCGTCGCTCTGCCGGGCCACCGATGAGAAGTACCCGACCGAGGTGGCCGCGCTGATCGCGATCAGCGCGGTGGTGGCGATCTCGGCCCAGGTGACCGACCCGCTTTCGTGGTGCCTGTGCCACAGCCAGCCCCCGGCACACGACAGCACCGCGACCAGCCCGATGCGCACGGCGTCCATGCAGTACGGGACGAGCACGCTCAGGCACACCGCCAGGAAGGAGGAGTCGATCGCGAACAGCCCCAGCCAGAGCAGCCCGCCGCCGACCACGTACGGCCGGGGCACCTCACCCACGGGAGGCGTGCGCAGGACGAACCACACCGCATACCAGGCGGCCAGCCCGGCCACGAGCGCCACCGGCAGGACCCGGCCCACCTCCATCACCGGGCCGGCCGAGGTCAGAACCAGCCACGAGAGGAAGAAGGCATGCTGCCACAGGCGCCGGGACCGCTCCCAGGACTCCACGGCACCGACGATAATCAGCCGCTGGTAGGTCCGGCATCAACCGGTCGACTGATCCGGCGATCAGTGTCCCGCTCGATGTGCGCGCGGTCGCGCCGGAGCGAGACTCGACGGCATGACAGCCATCCCCAGTCCGTCCCAAGCCGTCTGGCACCTCGGCCCGCTGCCTGTCCGCGCCTACGCCCTGCTCATGCTGCTGGCCGTCGTCGTCGGCATCTGGCTCACCCGGCGCCGCTGGACGGCACGCGGCGGCGAGGGTGGCGTGGTGGAGGACATCGCCGTCTGGGCGGTGCCGTTCGGCCTGGCCGGTGCGCGGATCTACCACGTGGCCACTGACTGGCAGCTGTACTTCGGGCCGGGCAAGGACACTCTGCGCGTCTTCGCGGTATGGGAGGGCGGGATCAGCATCTGGGGCGCCGTCGCCGGTGGCGCGCTGGGCGCCTGGCTGGCCTGCCGCCGACGCGGCCTGCCGCTACGCGACTTCGCCGACGTCGTCGCGCCCGGGATCGCCCTCGGGCAGGCGATCGCCCGCTGGGGCAACTGGTTCAACCAGGAGTTGTACGGCAGCCCGACCGCCCTGCCCTGGGCGCTGGAGATCGACCCCGCCCACCGGCCGCCGGGCATGGAATCCACACCCACCTACCACCCGGCCTTCCTCTACGAGTCGTTGTGGAACCTGGGGGTGGCCGGGCTCGTCCTGTGGGCCGAGCGGCGCTTCCGGCTGAACCGCGGCCGGGCGTTCGCGCTGTACGCCGCCGCCTACGCCGCCGGCCGCGCCTGGATCGAGTCGCTGCGCATGGACCCCGCCCCTCTCGTGCTGGGGCTGCGGTTCAACGCCTGGGTCGCGCTGCTGGTCTTCGGCGCGGCGGTCGCCTACCTGACCCTCACCCGCCGACCGCCCCCCGGCCGGCTTGACCGGACCTTCGGCGGCTGACCCGGTCAGTCCGCGCGCCGGTACAGCCGGTGTCGCACGAAATCCGGGTGGGCATCGCCGACATCGATGCTGTTCTCATCAAGAGCGTTGGCGATGTGGAAACGGTCCGCACCGAAGACGAACTCCACGGCAAGAGTGCCGTCCGCCAAGTCATGACGTGATGATGACCGCCACTCAAGCAGGACGACCTCGTCGAGTTCCTGGCCGAGGAACGATTCGAGCCGCTCGTCGGTGTCGGACCACTCTGGTGTCAGCTCGGCATTCTCCCAGCCACTGATCGCAGCCGTCGTGTCGACGGTGTTCCAGCCGATCGACAGCTCATCGAGTTTCCAATGGCAGATCTCCACCCGGACGCCGTCGAAGTCCAAGACGACGGGACAGTCGGCGAACCAGTCCTCGTCCTCGACAAAGCGCACGAGTGCGAACCCCGTCAGACGTCGGCCGCCAAGCGCGGCCAAGCGGGGCCCGTGTTCCTCGCGGATGGCCTCAAGCCCAACGAGAAAGATTGGCTCGAAGCCGGAGATTCCGATCACAATGGGTGATTATCCAGGTTCATCACGGAATGCCTGAGCCGGAACAAATGGATGGCCGCGCGGCAAGATCGTCTTTACCGTTGCCGCATGGCCGGACAAGGGATGTGGCCGGGTGACCGGCGGGTGCGGATCGCGGTTCAGCGGGTGCGGCTGGACGGCCGTGAGTACCGTGTCGTCAGGCCCGCCCGCCCGTTGAAGAACGCGTCCCTACGCTACATAGACGACTGGTTCGACTTCACCGTGGACCGGGTGGAAGGGCGCCAGATGGGCGCGTTCTGGCTGTTGGCGGCACGGTCGCGACATTCGATCGTCTATCTCCCGACCCGCACCGCGCCGTGCCCGCCGGGCCTGGAGGACGACGGCGTGCCGGTGGACCTCGTGCTGAGCCACCACTCGCTCCAGCTACGCCCGGCACGGTGGAAAGCGATCCGACAGCGGATCGACCACGGGAACGCCTCTCGCGAACTCCGGACGGCGCGGTTGCCCGCTGACGACGTCCTCACCGAGGAGGACATCGACTTCGACGTCCTGTACCACGCGGAGAACAGGGATCGGCTCGGGAAGCGCGTACACGGGGAGACGCTGTTCATGACGGGCAGTTCCACCGTGTTCAGGGAGCAGGCGCGGCACTTCTTCGAAGTGGCGAAGACCGGCCCCGCAGTGGCCGCCCGCAGCTACGCGACCTACCCTGTCGCGTGCCGTTACCACTACTGCGTGGGCTTCGACTATTCGGTTCGTGAACCGGATGGCCAGCAGATAGTGCATGTCGAGTACCTGCCGAGCTGGACGCGGTGACCGTCAAGCCGTGGCGGGCAGGGTGGTGAGGAGGCTGATCAGTGAGGTCTCCGCCCATTCCCGCCATTTCTCGTGGGGCCAGTTCCGGGTGCCGACCAGCAGGTTGTAGTTCTCGGGAGACAGGATCACCAGGGCGATGTCGGCGGCCGTTTCCGGGGTGAGGCCGTCGCGCAGCGGCGTTTTCCGTACCAGCGCGTCGATGAAGACCCGCTGGACCGTCAGGCGCTGACGGAGGTTCGTCGCCCACAGTTCTCCCAGGTCGGGGTCGGTGGGGGCGGCGCTGCGCACCACATCGAGGAGCGGCGCGGCCCGCAGGAAGATGGCCCCGGCCCCCGCGACCTGGCGCCGCAGTTGCTCGCGCGGGTCGGCGTGACCGAGGGCGGCGGTGACCCAGGGGCGTTCCAGTGTGGGGGTGGGCTCGGCGTCCCCGGCTATGGCGTGGTCGAGCGCGGTGGCGAGCACCGCCTTCTTGGTGCCGAAGGCGTAATAGACGGTCTGCTCGCTGACCCCGGCCTCGGCGGCGATGGCGCCGATGCTGGTCGGCGTGTATCCGGCGGTGGTGAACAGCGCGACGGCCGCGTCGAGGATGCGCGCCCTGGTGGCCTGGGCTCTGGCGGTACGTCCGTCGGGCTTCCCTGATGACACGACTTGACTATAGCACCACTACAAAAACATTCTTAGAGTGTGACTATAAAAACTCTGATCCTCGGTGGGTACGGCGCCGTCGGCCGCGAGGCCGCCGCCGCGCTCACCGGCTGGGACGTGGACGTCGTCGTGGCCGGGCGCAACCCCAGGCCCGTCCCCGGCGCCAAGGCGCTGCGCGTGGACGCCGCCGACCCCGCCGACCTGGCCGCCGCCCTGGACGGCATCGACGTCGTGCTCATGTGCGCGGAGATCGACAATGTCCGCGTCGCCCGCGCCTGCGTGGAGCGCGGCATCCACTACGTGGACGTGACCGCCTCCCGCCACCTCATCCACGGCCTCGCCCGCCTGGACGGCCTGGCCGGGAAACACGACGCGACGGTCGCGCTCAGCGTCGGCCTGGTCCCCGGCGTCAGCAACCTGCTCGCCCGCATCTGCGCCGACCGCTCTCAGGACCCCGACCTGAGCATCGGCGCGCTGCTCGGCGCGGGCGACAGCCACGGACCGGCCGCGCTCACCTGGACCCTGGACGGCCTCGGCCGCCTCGCCGGTTCCTGGACGATGACCTTCCCGCCCCCGTTCGGCGACCGCGTCGTGCACCGCTTCCCGTTCTCCGACCAGTTCACGCTGCCCGACACCCTCTACCTGCGCACCGCCCGCACCGGACTGTGCCTGGACTCCCGCCTCACCACCCGCCTCCTCGCGGCAGCCGGACACCCGGTCGTGGCCCCGCTGCTGCGCCACCGCAGGGTCCGCGACCTGCTGGGCAAGACCCACATCGGCTCCGACGCCTTCGCCGTGGTCGCCGCCGCAGGTCAGGTCAGGGTGGGCGTCACCGGGCGGCGGCAGAGCCGGGCCACCGGTCGTACCGCCGCGCTGCTCATCCGCCGCCTGCCCGAGCTGCCGCGCGGCGCCCACCACATCGAGCAGTTGGTCGAACCTGTCGAGTTCCTCACCGAGCTGTCCGGCGCGGGCTTCGACCTGCACCTCGACCCCTGGTGAGCCGGATCCTGGCGCCCGACCTCGCACGAGGCGCCATGCTGCTGCTGATCGCCGTCGCCAACACCCCCTGGTACCTGTGGGGGAGGGAGCTGCGGGTCAGCACCATCCACCCGCCCGGCGGCTCGGCGCTCGACCGGGCGGTGCAGGTCGTCGCGCTGGTCGGGGTGGACTTCCGCGTCTACCCGATGTTCGCCTTCCTCTTCGGGTACGGCATGGCCCGCATGTCCGGCGATCCGAACCGCCGCAACGTGTGGCTGCTGGTGTTCGGCTTCCTGCACGCCGCGCTGCTCTGGCAGGGGGACATCCTCGGCGCGTACGGGCTGGCGGGGCTGCTGCTGGCCAAGCTGTTCTTCGGCCGCGACGACCGGACGCTGCTGCGCTGGGCGGCGGTGGGCGCCGGGGTGCTCGCGGTGGCGACGCTGCTGGCCGTGGGGGCTGCGGGGGCGCTCCCGACGGATCTGCCCGGATATTTCGGCATCGGTACGGCGGCAAGCGGCCAGCCCGACCCGGCTGTCGCCGTACTGGACCGCCTGTTGTTCTGGTCGGTGATCGTCACCGTCGGCCAGGGGCTGCTCGCGCTCGCCCTGCCCGTCGCCATCGTCCTCGGGTTCTGGGCCGCGCGGCAGCGCGTCCTCGAAGAGCCCGGACGGCACCTGCCGCTGCTGCGCCGCGTCGCGGTCATCGGCATCGCGATCGGCTGGCTGGGCGGGCTGCCGCACGCGGCGGCCGTCATGGGCTGGCTGCCCGGCCCCATGACCGTCTACGAGGTCACCCAACTGACCACCGGACTGCCCGCAGGACTCGGCTACGCGGCGGTGTTCGGGCTGATCGGGCACCGGATCTCCAGGCCGGGGCCGGTCGTCACGGCCGTCGCCGCCGTGGGCAGGCGCTCGCTGTCGGCCTACCTCGCGCAGTCGCTGCTGTGCGCGCCGGTCCTCGCCGCGTGGGGGCTCGGGCTCGGCGCCCGCATGCACAGCGCGTCCATGGCCGCGTACGCCGTGGGGGTGTGGCTCGTCACGGTCGCCGGAGCCGTGCTGCTGGACCGCAGAGGACTGCCCGGACCTGCGGAAATCGTGTTGCGTCGACTACGAAAGAGATGACGGATGTCAGTGAACCGGCGTGAAATGGTCGCGGCGATGCAGGCCGACGACCGCAGGAAGGCCGCCCGTCGGCGGAACCTGCTGCTCTCTTTGACGGTGTTCGCCGTCTTCGCGGTGGTGCTGGGCGGGGTGCTGGTCGTCAGAGGCGGTGGCGGCGGCGACGAGGGGGGCACCCAGGTGGTGCGCGCCGACAGCCACCGCCTGCAGACCGCGGCGGACGGCAAAGTGACGCTGGTGGAGTTCCTCGACTTCGAGTGCGGCGGCTGCAAGGCGTTCTACCCGGTCGTGGAGAAACTGCGGAAGAAGTACGACGGGAAGATCACCTTTGTGGTGCGTTACTTCCCGCTGGCCAACCACTTCAACTCCAGCCGGGCCGCCCGCGCCGTGGAGGCCGCCTCCCAGCAGGGCCGTTTCGAGGCGATGTACAAGCGCATGTTCGAGCGGCAGGAGGAGTGGGGGCGCAAGCAGGTGCCCATGGACGATCTGTTCCGGACGTACGCGAAGGACCTCGGCCTCGACCTCGCCGCCTGGGACCGCGCCTACGAGGACCCCGCCACACTCAAGCGCGTCGAGAAGGACGCCGAGGAGGGGCAGGCGCTCCAGGTCGACGGCACCCCGACCTTCTTCCTCAACGGGAAGAAGATCCGGCCGGAGTCCGAGGAGGCGTTCGAGGCGGCCATCGACGCCCTCCTGTGATCACGGCTTGTGTGATCAGGGCCTGGCCCGGCCGGTGGACCACGCCCACGCGGCGGTGGCCACCCGGTTCCGCGTCCCGGTCTTCTCCTGGATGGCCGCGACGTGGTTCTTCACCGTGCCGGGCGACAGGAACAGCTCGGCGGCGATCTCGGCGTTCGTCAGGCCCTGCGCGACCAGCGCCACCACCTGCTCCTCCCGCTCGGTGAGGACGACCGGCGACGGCTCGTCCCGCAGGTCGCGCTCACGCAGCAGCCGTACGGTGAGCTGGGGGCTGATCAGCATGTCGCCGTTCACGGCGGCCCTGACCGCCTCCACGAGCAGGGCCGGGCCGGAACGCTTCAGGATGAATCCGGCGGCGCCGTGGCGCAGCGCCGCGTGGACGTACTCCTCCAGCCCGAACGTCGTGACGACCACGACGTGGATGCCGCTCCCGGCCAGCTCCCTGGTCACCTCGATGCCGTCGGCGCTCGGCATGCGGATGTCGGTGAGCACCACGTCCGGCCTGATCGCCCGCGCGGTGTCGATCGCGGTACGGCCGTCGGCGGCCTCGGCCACGACCGTCAGGTCGGGCTGGGCGTCGAGGATCAGCCGGAAGGCGCTGCGGATGCCCTCCTGGTCGTCGGCGAGGAGGATGCGGATGCTCACGCCGGTGATTGTGCCAGCGGCAGCCGTGCCGTCAGCGACCACCCGTCGGGTACGGCCGCCGCCATCAGCTCGCCGCCGTGCTCCGCGACCAGCGCACTCAGCCCGGGCAGCCCGGAACCACCGATGCGGGAACCTCGCTCTGCCATCGGTGTTTTCGGCCCGGAGGCGCGTTCCGAGACGTCCGGGTGACGGGCCGCGACTGACCCGCGCCGACTCTTCTGGGACCTGGTCACCCCGTCGTTGACCAGGGTGACCTCCAGGGTGCCCGCTGAGATCGTGACGTCCAGTTCCACGCTCCTGGCCCGGGGGGCGTGGCGCCGTACGTTGGTGAGACCCTCGATCACGATCCGGTACGCCAGCGCGGCCGTATCCGGCCCCACCACTATTTCCGGATTTATCCGTAGATTTACCTGCGCTGGGCCTGCGGCGGAGAACCGTTCGGCCGCCTCCGCGATGCCGCCCAGATCGCCCACCGGGGTCATCGGACGGTCGTGGTGCAGCATGTCCAGCGTCCGATCCAGCATCGACAGGGCCCGCTGACCGGCCGCCTCGACCCGTTCGAGCGCCCGCGCCGGGTCACCCGCGACCTGACCCGCCTGCGCATGGGCCACCATCTCGCCGAGGTCGTGGGCGACGAAGTCGTGCAGATCCCTGGCCAGACGCAGGCGCAGTGCCGTCTGCGTGTCGGCGATCGCGCGCTCCTGCCGTACCTCAAGGGAGCGAAGGTAGCCGCCCACGGCGGTGGCCAGCATCGCGCCCAGACCCCAGAACGCGGCGGCGCCGAGCCCCGCCAGGGGCGATTCCGGGGTGAACACGCGCAGCAGCCAGGTCGCCGACGCCAGCCCGGCGACCGGGGCGGCGACGGCGGCCTGCCGCAGCGGCGAGTACCGGACGACCAGCCCGGCCGCCGCCATCAGCGTGACACTCTCGGCCATCCCGAGCACGTCGGCGCCCGGCCACGGCCGCAACACCCCGGCGACGTGCGCGATCGTCACCGCCAGGGACACGGTCCCGGCGATCAGGGTCGGTACGAACAGGCGCGTTCTCATCACACCTCAGCATGCCGAACGGCACGTTCGCCCGCCAAACGGGTGCCGGACGGCATCTCGTTCCACCCCAGGTCAGAACGGGACGCTGGACCCATGAGAGCTTCTTACGCCGCAGCACTGTGGGCGTTGATCTACGGACTCCTCGGTACGGCCTGGGCATTGGGCGCACCCGGCTACCCCTGGGGAGCGAGCGACCCCGACCCCGACGGGGCGCTGTCGATCCTGGGCGCGACGACCCCCGGTTTCGGCTGGTGGATCACAGCCGTTTCGGCCCTAGTCCTGGCGACGGCACTGCTACTGGCTCGCGGAGGCACCGACCGTGCGCCGTCGCCGTCGGCTCGTGGGGACGCCGGCCGGGTGCCGTCGCTGTCGGCGCTGTCGGCGCGCAGGGGCGTGGGCCGGGTGCCGTTGCTGCTGGCCTGGCCGCTGGTGGCGCTCCTGGTGCTGGTGGTTCCGGACTCGCGGCTGATGATGGGTGTCGCCTACACGCCACTGGTGCTCGTGGCCCCCGCCTTCGGATGGGACCTCGGCGTCACCGTCGCCGACGCCTGGCCGTGGCCGGTGCTCAACCAACTCGTCTGCGTGGTGGGCGGACTCCTGCTGGCCACCGCCGCCATCGGACGCGGCCGGGGAGACTGGTTCACACCGGAGCGGGGCCGCGTGGCGGTGTGGGTGGCGTTCTTCGTGCCGCTCTTCTACTGCCTCACCCGGTGGGCGTGGGCGCTCGGCATCCCGTTCGGGGTGAGCGAGGAGTTCCTCGCGGACGGCGAGCAGGGGCTGTGGCTGGCGGGAGCGTACCTGGCGACCTTCGGCGCCCTGGGCGGCATCCTCACCCTCGGACTGACGCAGCGGTGGGGCGAGGTCTTCCCCCGCTGGATCCCGGGCCTGCGGGGACGGCGCGTGCCGCCGCTGCTGGCGGTGATCCCGGCCGGCTTCGTCTCGATCATCATCACGGTGGCCGGAATCACGTACATCCGATTGACCGTCGTCGGCAAGTTCGAGATGACGGAGTGGGGCGCGTGGCTCCCGGAACTGTTCTGGCCGATCTGGGGCGCCGCCCTGGCCACCGCGACAGTGGCCTACTACCGCCGCCGCCGGGCGACGGTTTGACGACCGAGGACGCTCTTCGTCTGACGGAACACCCGATATGGACACCTGAGCATCGGTAGCTTCTGATTATGTCCGATGCCGACTTCACCCCCCTCCGCGTCACCCACCGGATCCCCAAGCTCGGCCGCACTCAAATCCAGGACTGGGCGAGAGCGAACGGCTACCTGGTCAGTGTCAGTAACCGTGGCCGATTGGCGCCGGAAATCACCGAGGCATTCTTCGCCGCCCATCCCGAGATCCTTGAGCAGGCGAGCACGTACGAGTTGGTCCGCGCCACCGCGAGAACTCCCGGCGCGTCGCCAGAGGATTACGGGTGGGAAGAAGGCAGCAGACTCGGCGAGATCTACACCATCGCCTTCGTCCGCGGACTCGACGAACATGAGGTGCTTCGCCGGCTCGGAGCCGCCGATGAGGACATCCGACTCATCACGGACGAGGACCACACCCAGCCGGAAGGGCCGCAGATCATCACCGTCCGGCGAATCGGGGACTGGACGATCGCCGTCGAGGACTACGGCTTCCGAGCACCGCAAAGGGAGACTCTCTGCTCTCTGTCCCGCGACGGCGGAGAGGCCGTGGCGGTGATGCGACACGACTACGCCGCCGGGCACCGCCTCACCTACGCCGTCGAGGGGGAACACCTCACCGAGATCGACCCGACTTTCCCCGAACGACGTTACGGCGCGGATCCCGACCGGCTCAATCGACACCTTCGTGAACTCGGCATCGACCCGACCGCCGGTGACCACATCGAGAACGCCGTCCCAGCGGCCCTGGCAATCGCCAGTCGCATCACCAAGGTCATGATCACCCCAGAGCACCTACGCCGCCCTGTCCTCGGCGCCGCCATACCCGTGGCCTACTGAGCCCTGGCCCTCGGACCGGCACGCGGCCGACCCGCAGCGGCGCCGGACCGCGTGCCTTCGCTCCTGGCCGCCGCCGCCATCGGTCGCGGTGGGCTCAAACCGGAATGGGCTCGAAGAGCAAGTAGTCGATCTTTCCGTCAGTCCCTACGGAGATCTTCGTGTCGTATTTCTGTCCCGAGGGAATGGACGTCAGCCCGGTCAGCTCTGTCGGTTTGGTGCTGCTCAGCTTGTCCACCGTCAGTTTTGCCAAGCTCTGGGCGAGCTCATTGACCTTCTGCGGAGGAACTTCCTTGAGGAAGTCCTGACTTATGTGATCCTTCAGCTCGCTCTCGGCGATCGGAGTGCGATTGACGGCCTCCAGATACCACTGCAGCTTTTTACCGACGGGGCTGTCGGGGATCGCAACCCCCTTGCTGCCGTCCCCGCTCGTGCACCCCGCCAGAAGAACGGCGAGCAGGGCGATTAGGCCGGCCAGTGCCCGGGATGGTCGCACCCTTTACTCCTTATGATCGGATATTTAGGGGCGAATGCTACCAAACAATCTTGTCCGGAGTATGTGTATATAGCCAAAGCAACCTTGTCTGTGCTTTTGCCCGAAAAGCCCGAATCGCCTGGACTGGGAGGGATCGTCCGGCGGCCTGGCCGACGTCAAGGCTTGTTCGATGCTGGGACGACACCCCACCTGAATGCAGAACCCTTCAGCAGCGGCTCGGTGGGCCTGATCCCGGTCAGGTGCTCGACGAGCAGGAAAGCCGGGCCTCTGTAGAGTCGGGGACACGCTGGGTAGAGCCTGTCGATCTCCGCCATCGTGTCTGTGAGACTCTCAGGTATCTCCGACAGGAATCCGTCATCGCCGCCCCAGGCGAATCTGATCTCGCCGTCCTCGCACCAGTAGAAGTAGTCCGTGTCCTCGACGCCGAGTGCGGCTTGGGAGACGAGACGGGTGCCCTTGGAGAGTTCAGTGATCAGGTCTTCGCGGGTGCCGAGCCAGTCGGGGTCGAAAATGAACGTCCAATCATTGATGGCGGCGACGCCGAGAGGCTCCCCGGGGCCCGGGTAGTGATCCGGGTCGTCGGGGAAGGGGCCCGGAGTGAAGTCCTCCCATCGACCGCCGAGGCGAGCTATCGCCTGGTCGGGCGCGGTACGCACGTAGATGAAGCTGTAGCACTCCTCGGCGTATTCACCGCAGAGCCAAGAGATGTCGAGGGGTGGTAAAGACACGTCACCATGCTGCCATTCAGCACCGACAAGAACAGGCGCGTGCGGCCGGAAGGTGCCTGAGCGTGCCCGTGTCCGATCCCCCGTGAGTTTGTGAATTCTGAAGGACCGTTGGGCCCGAACCGAAGGGTGAAGACGGATGGACGGCGCTTCGGGGCTTGGGTTCACTTCAACGCTGTGCGGACTTTCGCGAAGAAGGCGGAATCCGTCGCCATTCGTACGAGGAACTGCTGGTGGGCATAGCTGCGCATCCCGGAGTCCCAGGTCGCCTCAGGTAGTCGCCGCAGTGCCAGGACGGTCTCGCGCGGCTTCTGACCTGGCCGGACGATGTACATGGCCTCGCTGATGACGCCGGGCAGCGAACCGCCCTTGGTGCCCATGAGAAGCGTCTTGGGATCGGCGCCGGGCTGGCGCATCGGCCATTCCAGATGCCGGCTCGCCGTCTTGTCCGTCCTGAGCCCGGCGAGCACTCTGCGCAGAACGCCAGGTTCGACGCGGCTCACGGTTTCGCTCCAGGCCGCCTGCTGGGCAAAGCCGGGGAGCGTGAGCCGTACCGGTTTGGCGGCCTTGACGTAGTTCTTCAGGCAGACGTCGGCGGAGAGCGTGCAGCCACCGAAGGCACGAAGCATCTCGCCGTTTATGGTGCTGACGCGAGTCTGCGCGATCTTGCGCAGCGCGCCGGAGCCGAGGCGGTCGCGCAGCAGGTCGGTGGCGGCGTTGTCACTCTCCTCGATCATGGCGGAGACGATCTGGTCGAGCGTGACGCTCTTACCGGGCTTGAGCCGTTTCAGCGCCGCTTCGTGGGCGCCGCCGTCGGTGTCGGGCAGGTGGTAGGAGTTCCACAGGGCCACCGAGACGCTCTCGTCCGGCTTGACCTTTCCCCGGCGGACGGCGTCGGTGTACGCGGCGAGATGGATGATCTTGATGGCCGACGCCACGGGGGCGAGGCGGTCGGCATGGTGGCTGATGCCCTGCGTCACCAGCGTGACGTCGTCGGGATGAGCGCGGATGTAGGCGAGTACGGCCTCGGCGTCCCTGAGGTCGGCGGGAGCGGCGGTCGTCGGGGCCGCCAGCAGAGGGGCCAGGAGCATGGCGAAGACAATTTGCATATGTACCGTCGAACCTTTCGAGATGATCGGTCACTTGTCGTGCTCAGTCCGAGGGGTGGCCTCGGTGATCTGCCGGAGTACGGACGTGTAGTTCTGGAAGGCGTCGCGCCCTTCGTCGGTCAGCGCCAGCCAGGTTCGAGGGCGTTTGCCGACGAAGCCTTTCGTCACTCGTACGTAGCCCGCCTTCTCCAGCGTCTGGATGTGCTTGGACAGCAGCGAGTCGCTGACCTCGATCGTGTCTCTCAGGAAGCCGAACTCAGCCGTTTCCGCCGCCGCGAGCATGGCCATGATGGACAACCGCACCGGGGCGTGGATGATCTCGTCGAGCGCGTGCCGGGGATGGCTCACCGGTCATCCGTGGTGCGGAAGATGCGCACTGCACCATACAGCAGGGGGGCGCTCGCGATCAGCGCGACCAGGACACCGGCCACCACCCACCCCGGGCCGGCCGGCTCCTGCGGGTGCAGGAACATGTTGTAGAGCGCCCCGATCACGCTCGTCCCGACGAACGCCGCAGTGACGGAGAACGTGAGCCGGTAGTGCCGCCGGTCGTAGACGCGCTGGCGGGAGATGTAGAGGAACCCGGCCACGACAAGGGCGCCGATCGCCAGAGTGGCGTAATTCTCGACCGTTGCGGGGCCGAGCAGGGTGACCAGCCAGTAGCCGGCGACTCCGAGCCACATCCCCAGGTAGAAGCGCGCGCCCCGTCGGCTGGATTTCCGCACTGCGCCCTGCGCGCGGTCCACTTCCCGAAGAGCGGCCTCCGCTGACCAGCCGTCATGTTTCCTTCAGCTCATATAGTTGACTCTCCAGAGAGTATTCAACTGCCGTTCAAGAGTCCAGAATGAACGGATCACGCCAGATAGGGAAGGCGACGGTGAGGGAGGCCGAGCAGTGGTATGAGGCGTATCTGAAGGAGTCGTCATGAGCACCGAATTTCACTCCTACACCCGTGAGGAGTTCCTCGCCGAGTTCGTTCACCCCGACGACCGTCAGGCGGTGGCCGAGGCGCGTGAGCGCCGTGTGGCCCAGGTGCGCGGGGAGTTCTTGGCCGACATGCGTAAGAAGACGGGGCTGACCCAAGCCGAGGTGGCCCAGACCATGGGAGTCTCCCAGCAGCGCGTCTCGGCCATCGAGAACGGTTCCATCGCCGAACTGGCCACCCTCGGTCTGTACATCAGCGCCTTGGGCGGAGAACTGAAGGTCATCGCCGACTTCGGAGACACCTGGCAGCGTGTCGCCTGAACGAACAGTGTCACGGGTTGTCGCTGGACCGGGCTGAAATCTGAAGTTACCCACCGAGAGTCTCCACGTCGCGGGCGATGGCCTCACCTGCGGACACTTCGCCGAGTTTCGACGTGGGGAGATCCGGCGGGTGGGTGCGGCAGATGCTCACCGATGTGATGTGACGTCGCCGACGTCGTGACCAGCTGAGTATCCCGCGCCCGAACGTGAAGCGCGGATGCCCGTGTAACGGCTGCTCAGGCGGGTTGGGTGAGGGTGGTGCGTTTGGCCATGCGGCGTTCGAACCACAGGGATGTGAACGGGGGCACCGCGCATACCAGGCCGAGCACCACGGCGCCTCGGCTCCAGCCGCCCTCGCGGGCGGAGAGGACCACACCGGCGCAGTAGAGCACGAACAGGGCGCCGTGGATCGGGCCGAAGATCTTGACGCCGAGTTCGCCGCTCTCGGTCACGTATTTGAAGAACATCCCGATCAGCAGCCCTGCCCATGAGCAGGCTTCGGCCACTGCCACGAGTCGAAACCAGCGCAGCACGCTATACACCCTTTCTCCACATTCGCGCACACTCTACAGGCTGTAGAGGAAGGGGCGCCCCTCTGGGCATACGGCCGAATCGAGCTGACAGCCCGACGGTGAGGGCACAGCGGGCTGAGGGGCGCGACGGGAGGGGCGTTCAGGGGGCATGGCCTGAGGGGGCGCCGCCGAACCGGCCGACGTCAGCTCGGCCAGGGGCCGCTGCGGGCGAGGACGATGTACTTCTGTCGGCTGTAGTCCCACGAGACGTAGGCGATGTAGTACTTCGGCCGGTCCGAGGTCTTCCAGTTCGTCTCGTACGCCTCGCCGTTCTTGGCCCACTGGTAGGTCAGGTAGTTGTTCTCGGCGTCGCTGCCGTCCTGCGGGCTGTGGTCGTACAGGGCCACGTAGTCGTGGTAGCCGACGGAGTCGGGCCTGGTCCACCGGAGGCGGATCCAGTTGTCGTGGAAGCCCCACTTGTACTTCTCCAAGGAGACGCCGACGGACGCCGCGGCCGGGGCCTGCTCGCCGGACGGGGCGGCGTTCCTGAGCTGTTCCGCCGCCGACTGCGGGTCGGGGGCGGTGGCGTTCGCGGGTACGCCGACGGTCAGCAAAGTGGCGGCGAGGGCGCCCACCACGAGGGTCGTCTTCTTCATGCGGGCATGCAAACACCCGCCGATTGCCGTGCCGTTGACAACGCGTAGACGGCTTACCTCAAGGTAACCACGCACTTTGAAGTGCGTTCTTGTGGCGCCGACAGCGCAGGTGAACAGTGGTCCGCATGACGACTATCAGCATTCTGGGACTGGGCGCCATGGGGCGGGCGCTGGCGGCCGCGCTCGTGAACGCCGGTCATGACGTGACCGTGTGGAACCGTACGCCGGGGAAGGACGGAGGGCTCGGCGCGCGGACGGCGGCGAGCGCGCAGGAGGCGATCGAGGCGAGCGACATCGCCGTCGTGTGTCTGCTGGACGACGCCAGCGTCCGTGAGACGCTCGCGCCGATCGCGCCGAACCTGTCGGGCAGGCTCATCGTCAACCTCACCAACGGCTCGGCCCGGCAGGCGCGCGAACTCGCCAAGTGGATCACCGGGTACGGCGTGCGCTACCTCGCGGGCGGCATCATGGCGGTGCCGTTCACCGTGGCCACGGAGGGGGCTTTCATTCTCTACAGCGGCCCGCGCGAGCTGTTCGACGAGGTCGCGCCCGCGCTCGCGCCGATGGCCCGCCCGCAGTGGGCGGGGGAGGATCACGGCTTCGCCGCCCTGTACGACATGGCGGCCCTGAGCGGCATGTACGGCATAACCGCCGGCGCCCACCACGCCATCCGGCTGGTCCACGCGGAGGGCGGCGACGTGGAGGCGTTCCGGCAGGACGTGCTGCGGCCCTGGATGGACCAGATGCTCTCGATCCAGATCGACGGCGCCACCCCGAGCGGGGCCATCCCGGCGGAGTTCAACGCCCAGATGCAGGCGGTCGCCCTCCAGACGATGATCGACAACTCGGCCGAGTCGGGGGTGGCCGAGACGATGACCGGTCACCTGAGCGCGGTCCTGTGGATGATGCGCCGCTCGATCGAGAACGCCGAGCGGAACCGGTGAGGTCGTGACAGGGCCACACAAGCGTGAGGCCCCGAAGACGGCGGCCGTTCCGGACTTGACCGACCCTGAGGCGTCGCCTTGTCCCAGGGGAGGGCCGAGCCGACGATCCCCGTATGGGCGACGACAAGCAGGCGGACTTCCAGGTGTGCGTGGTGGGCGCGGGCCCGCGCGGTCTGTCCGTACTTGAGCGGCTGTGCGCCAACGAGCGCGCGGCCCCCTCCCGTCCCGCCATCACCGTCCACGTGGTGGACCCGGCGGCGCCGGGCGCCGGTGCGGTGTGGCGCTCAGACCAGTCGCACCACCTGCTGATGAACACGGTGGCCTCGCAGATCACCGTGTACACCGACCACAGCTCGAACATCGAGGGCCCGATCGAGCCCGGCCCGAGCCTGTACGAGTGGGCGCGCGACCTCGGCCACACGGAGGTGAGCCCCGACGGCTACCCCACCCGCGCGTTCTACGGCCGCTACCTGCACGAGAGCTTCCAGCGGGTGGTGGCGCGGGCGCCCGCGCACATCACGGTACGGGTGCACCGCTCGCGGGCCGTCGCGATGGCGGACACGCACGGTGTCCCCGGCGGCCCGCAGGGCGTGCGCCTGGAGAACGGCACCCGGCTGAACCACCTGGACGCGATCGTGCTCGCCCAGGGTCACGTCTCGGCCCGGCTGACCCCGCAGGAGGAGCGGACGGCGAGCCTGTCGCGGATCCACCATCTGACCTACGTCACCCCGGCGAACCCGGCCGACCTGGACCTGGACGGTATCCGTCCGGGCGATCACGTGGTGCTGCGCGGCCTCGGACTGAACTTCTTCGACCACATGGCCCTGTTCACGGTCGGCAGAGGCGGCGCGTTCGCCCGTGAGGACGGCACGCTGGTGTACCGGCCGTCGGGCCGGGAGCCGAAGCTGTTCGCGACCTCGCGGCGCGGCCTGCCCTTCCACGCGCGCGGCGAGAACGAGAAGGGCGCGCACGGCCGCCACCACCCCCGGCTGCTCACCGCCGACCACATCGCGAAGCTGCGCGAACGCCCCGTGGTGCGCTTCACGGCCGACCTGTGGCCGCTCATCTCGCGCGAGGTGGAGAGCGTCTATTACGGCACGCTGCTCGAAACGCGCGGCCGAGGCGCCGAACGCGAACACTTCGTCGAACGCTACCTGGCGGGAGCGGGCGCAGAGAGTCAACCGGCGGAGGCGGGAGCCGAGCACAGCCCGGTGGCGCCCGGTGACCTCCTGGACGAGTACGGAATTCCGGAAAGCGAGCGGTGGGACTGGGAACGGCTGCTGCGCCCGTACGGCGACCGCGTCTTCACCGGCCCCGACGACTTCCGCGCCTGGCTGCTCGACTACCTGAAGGCCGACGTGCGCGCGGCCCGCGAAGGCAACCTCAGCGGACCCCTCAAGACCGCCCTGGACGTCCTGCGCGACCTGCGCAACGAGATCCGCCTCGCCGTCGACCACGGCGGTCTTGAGGGCAACTCGCACCGCGACGACCTGGAGGGCTGGTACACGCCGCTCAACGCGTTCCTGTCGATCGGCCCGCCCGCCTCGCGGATCGAGGAGCTCATCGCGCTGATCGAGGCAGGGATCGTGGAGCTCACCGGCCCGGGTACGGAGATCCGCATCGACGTCGAGGCGCCCGCGTACGTGGTCACCTCCCGGGCGGTGCCCCGGCCGCCGGTGCGGGCGACCGTACTGATCGAGGCCAGGTTGCCGAAGCCGGACCTGCTGCGCACCACGGACCCGCTGCTCCTGCACCTGCTGAGCACCGAGCAGGCCACCGTCTACCGCATTCCCGGCATCGGCGGCACCGTGTACGAGACCGGCGGGCTGGCCGTCACCGAGCGGCCGTACCGGCTGCTGGACGCCCAGGGCCGCGCGCACCCGCGCCGGTACGCCTACGGCGTGCCGACCGAGTCGGTCCACTGGGTGACGGCGGCCGGGATCCGGCCCGGCGTGGACTCCGTTACGCTCGGCGACTCCGACGCGATCGCCCGCTCGGTGCTCGCCCTGCCACCCGCCACGCAGGTCCCGTCGGCCGTACGGCCGGAGGCGACCGAGACCGACCTCACCGGAGTGCTGGTATGAACCGCTTCGACGTCCAGACCGACGCCGGGCTGCTGTCGCCGGTCCGGGCGGGCACCCCGGTCGAGGCCGCCGTGTGCGACCGCGCCTGGCTGCAGGCCATGCTGGACGCCGAGGCGGCGCTGGCCCGCGCCCAGGCCGGGCTGGGCGCGCTGCCCGCGTCCGCGGCGGCCACGATCACCAGGCTGGCCCGCGCCGAACGCCTCGACCTGCGGGCGCTCGCGGTCGCCGCCCGCGAGACGGCCAACCCGGTGGTCGGACTGGTGCAGGCGTTCACGCGGGTGGTGGCCGAGGCGGACCCGGCGGCGGCCGAGTACATCCACCGGGGCTCGACCAGCCAGGACGTCTTCGACACCGGCGCGATG
Source organism: Nonomuraea longicatena (assembly GCF_039525605.1). Lineage (NCBI taxonomy): Bacteria > Bacillati > Actinomycetota > Actinomycetes > Streptosporangiales > Streptosporangiaceae > Nonomuraea > Nonomuraea longicatena. The sequence goes on from NZ_BAAAHQ010000011.1 coordinate 171,982, forward strand.
CTGGTCGCGGCCAGGGCGCTGGAGCTGGTGCGGGCCGACCTCGTCCGCACCGCGCGGGCGCTGGCCGTGCTCGCCGAGCGGCACCGCGACACCGTCATGGCCGGGCGCACGCTCGCCCTGCAGGCCGTACCGACGACGTTCGGACTCAAGGCGGCGGGCTGGCGGCAGCTCGTCCTGGACGCCGAACGGCGGCTCGGCCAGGTCGTCCTGCCGGTCTCGCTCGGCGGCGCGGCGGGCACCTTGGCGGGATATCTGGAGTATGCCCGGATCGACGGGGCGGCAGGGGACGACTACCACGACCGGCTGACCGCCGCGTTCGCCGAGGAGACCGGGCTGGCCCGTCCGGCGCTGCCGTGGCACGCGCTGCGCACCCCGGTCGCCGACCTCGCGGCGGCGCTGGCGTTCACGGCCGGAGCCCTCGGCAAGATCGCGATCGACGTGCAGTCACTCACCCGCACGGAGGTCGGCGAGGTCGCCGAACCCGCCGTGGCCGGGCGCGGCGGGTCCTCCGCGATGCCGCACAAGCGCAACCCGGTGCTCGCGACGCTGATCCGCAGCGCCGCCCTCCAGGTGCCGGTGATCGCCGCCGGGTTGACCCAGTGCCTGCTGGCGGAGGACGAGCGCTCGGCGGGCGCCTGGCACGCCGAGTGGCAACCGCTGCGCGAGGCGCTGCGGCTGACCGGCGGCGCCGCCCACACGGCGGTGGAACTCGCCGAGGGACTGGAGGCGCGTCCCGAGCGCATGCGCGCCAACCTGGGGGACGCCCTCGTCTCCGAACGCCTCGCGGCGGTCCTGTCGCCGCTGCTGGGCAAGGCGGCGGCCAAGCGGCTGCTCGGCGCGGCGTCGGAGGAGTCCGCCCGCACAGGCCGTCCGCTCGCGCACGTGCTCGCCGAGAAGACCGACGCCATCGGTACGGCGGAGCTGGCCCGCCTGTGCGACCCGGCCGCCTACACCGGCGCCGCCGGCCCCCTCGTGGACACCGCGCTTACGGTGTGGGTCACAGGTGAGAGCGGATGAACTCCGCGATCTGGGCCTTGCTCCACGGGCCGATCCTGCGGTCGACGACGGTGCCGTTCTTGAACAGCAGGAGGGTCGGGATGGCGTTGACCCCGTAGTCGCGGGTGGTGTTCGGGTTTCGGTCGATGTCGAGTTCTCCGATGACGAGCCTGCCGCTGAATTCCGGGGCGAGTTGTTCGAGATCGCCCTTCATCACGAGGCACGGTCCGCTCCATCGGGCCCAGAAGAACGCCAGCGCGGGCTTACTTGATCTGACGATCTGTGCGTTGAAGTTGCTGTCGGTGAGCGGGACGAGCGGGGCGGCCGCCTGGACGAGCTGAGTCTGCGCGATCGGCGGGCGAGCCTGGGCCGGTGCGGCGGCGGTCACGGTGAGCGCGCCGACGACCGCGACAGCCGTGGCGGCGGTGAGCAGGGTCCGGAGCGCTGCGGTGAGGCGGGACGATGCGATCACAGGTGCTCCTATGCGTTCGGGAGGACACCCGCCTGCCGGGTGCCCTCTCGGAGGTACCCCTTGTTCGGCTCCTCCCATCTGCGAGTATCACACTTCTCACCTGATCGGATACGTACGGTGACGCATGTTGAGGCTCAGGGGAGGGTGAGGGCGAACCAGCCGACGAAGTCGAACAGCAGCTCATTCTTGGAACCGTCCTTGCCTTAGCGGAGGCGGTTGCGGGCACGACCCGTCGCATGGCAGACCTTCCATTCCACGACCGGGCCGACTTCGACGACGCCGAGCGCGGCTTCATCGCCGCACTCACCCCTGCGGTGATCGAGGCCGCGGACGGCAAGGTCGTCTGGGACAACGACGCATACGCCTTCCTCGACGCCGACTGCCCGGCCACGGCGCACCCGAGCCTGTGGCGGCAGGCGCAACTGTGCGCCAAGCAGGGCCTGTTCGAGGTGACCGACGGCATCTACCAGGTGCGCGGCCTCGACCTGTCCAACATGACCCTCGTGGAGGGCGAGCGCGGGGTCGTCGTCATCGACCCGCTCGTCTCCACCGAGTGCGCCGCCGCCGCGCTGCGGCTCTACCGCGACCATCGGGGCGACCGTCCGGTCACCGGCCTGATCTACACCCACTCCCATGTCGACCACTTCGGCGGCGCCCGCGGCGTCACCGACGGGGTGGACATCCCGGTCATCGCGCCGGCCCATTTCATGGAGCACGCCGTCTCCGAGAACGTCTACGCCGGCACCGCCATGAACCGCCGGGCCCTGTACATGTACGGGCAGCTCCTACCCCGCACCCCCGACGGGCAGCTCGGCTGCGGGCTCGGCATGGGCACCTCGGCGGGCACCGTCTCCCTCATCCGGCCCACCCACGACATCACCCGCACCGGCCAGGAGGAGACGGTCGACGGCGTCCGCATCGTCTTCCAGCTCACCCCCGGCACCGAGGCCCCGGCGGAGATGAACTTCCTGTTCCCCGACCACCGCGCCCTGTGCATGGCGGAGAACGCCACCCACAACCTGCACAACGTCCTCACGCTGCGCGGCGCTGTGGTTCGCGACGCGCGTATCTGGGCGCGCTACCTGACCGAGGCCATCGCCCTGTTCGCCGACCGGGCGGATGTGGCCTTCGCCTCCCATCACTGGCCCACCTGGGGCAGGGAGGACATCGTCACGTTCCTGTCCCAGCAGCGCGACCTGTACTCCTACCTGCACGACCAGACCGTACGCCTGCTGAACCGAGGTCTCACCGGGATCGAGATCGCCGAGGTCATGCAGCTGCCGCCCGCCCTGGAGCAGGCATGGCACACCCACGGCTACTACGGCTCGGTCAGCCACAACGTGAAAGCGATCTATCAGCGTTACCTGGGCTGGTTCGACGGCAACCCCGCCCATCTGTGGGAGCATCCGCCCGTCGAGCAGGCTCGCCGCTACGTCGAATGTCTCGGCGGCACCGCCGCCGTCGTCGGTCTCGCCGACCGCTACGTCCGAGACGGTGACCTGCGATTCGCCGCGACCCTGCTCAACCACGCGATCTTCGCCGATCCGGACGACTCGGCGGCCCGCAGACTCCTGTCCCAGGTCTACACCCGGATGGGCCACGGAGCGGAGAACGCCACCTGGCGCAACTTCTACCTCACCGGCGCCGCCGAGTTGACCGGCGGACCCTCGGCGGGCACGACCAGCACCACCTCACCGGACATGTACGACGCTCTCACCGTCGAGCAGATCTTCGACTCGCTCGCCATCCGCGTGAACGGCCCGAACGCCTGGAACGAGCGCTTCACCGTCGACTGGCATCTCACCGACCCCGATGAACGCCACCGCACCACCATGTCCAACGGGGCGCTGATCCACGAGAGGGACACGACCGGCGACGGAGCGGACTTGACCCTGCGGCTCACCCGGCAGCGCCTGTTGCGCCTGATCTCCGGAGACGGCGGCGCCGACGAGATCGACCACGACGGCGACCTGACCGTCCTGGGACGGCTGACCGCCGTACTGGAGGACTCCACCCCGGACTTCGCCATCGTCACACCCTGACCGGGCTGGCAGGGCGTTCACGGTCCTGTCGGCTCGCGCAGCCGCGAAAGCAACCTTCGGCATACAGCCCGATCGATACCGCTGCGCCTTTCCGACCCCGAGGAGGTCGGTTCAGGCCGGAAGTCCGTGGTAGGCCAGGTTCGCGGCCAGGGCGGCCGCCGCCAGCGTGAAGAACACGGACCAGGCGCCGAAGCGGTGGTCACGGGCTCGCAGGTGAACGCAGAACGCGCCGAGGAAGTACAGCACGAGGCCGGCGGCGGCGAGCAGGCCCAGCACCGGGACGGCGAACCCGGCCAGCAGTCCCAGCGAGCCCGCTGCCAGCAGCACGCCCAGCGGGAGCGTCCAGGAACGGGGCACGCGAAGCCGGTCCGCCTGCTTCTTGGGGTATTCGTGGCCGATGAGGTTGGCGATGGCGGCCAGGCCGACGACGGCCGAGGCGAGAAGAGTGATCACGAGGTGGGCGGCGAACACGATGGTCCCCTTGTCCGTGAGAGCGACAGGCCGGTTGCGCACTACACGGACGAGATGAGCGCCGGGAACGTGACATGCCTCGGCGTGTCACGCTGCTGCTGGAGCGGCCGCAGGGCGACAGTCGCGCCTTCACCGCCGCGGTCTCGCTCATCCGCTGCCTGCCCGTGGCGGCGGCCGAGCGCGCGTTGCGCACCCGCGCCGCCACCCTTGAGGGCGCGGTCGCGGGCCTCGACGCGCACCTGCACAGCGGCCTGCCCGCCCTCCTGCTGCTGGAGGTGGAGTGCGAGCGGGCGCTGCGGGCCGCCGAGCTCGACTGGGTGCGCGGTGTCCTCGACCGCCTGCGGTCGGGCGAACTGACCTGGACGGCGTCGCTGAGAGCGGACCTGCTCGACGACGTACTCGAATGAACGGTGGTGGCATGAATGAAACCCAGGACCCTGCTGTGTGAGTGCACCGGCGTGATCGAGGCCCCGCCCGAGCGGGTCGCCGCCCCGTCCGGCAGCCGCCTCACCCACAGCGTCTACAACGTCGCCCAGCGGATGCGCTGGGCCGTCCCGCTGGCCAACCGCTTCTTCGTCGGGTTCGGCGACAGGACCCGCGACGGCTTCGCCGAGGGCCTGCGCGACCTCGCGGCCGAACTCGGCTGCGCCGCCCGGCCGGAGTAGCGCTATCACAGGATCTGATCATGTCGCCATCCCCCGATTGGAGGTGATGGCTGTGCGGGGAATCCCGGCATAGTTGGGCAAACGGCGAAGATCATATTCGGGCCTGGCTCACGGGAGCGGTCAGTCGCCCGGTCTCGCCGTGCTCGCGCCGAACGAGAGAGCACACTCATGAGCAAACTGCGTACCGCGGCGCTCGCCGCTCTGATCGCCCTGCCCGTCTCCGCCGTCCCCGGGATCGCGACGGCCGAGGCCGCCGACGGGCGCAGGCCGTTCAACCTCCAGGCCCACCGGGGCGGGATGGGGCTGGTCGTGGAGAACACCCTCGACTCCTTCGCCAACGCGCTGCGGCTCGGCGTCTCCACGCTCGAACTCGACGTCCAGATCACCGAGGACGGCAAGGCCGTCGTCACCCACGACCGCCTCCAGAACGGGCGCCACTGCCAGGACACCGGCCCGGCCGTCCCCGGCGACCCTGAGTACCCGTACATCGGGAAGTACGTCCACACCCTGTCGCTCGCCCAGATCAAGACCCTCGACTGCGGCACCAAGACGCAGCCGGACTTCCCCGGTCAGCGGCCCGCGCCCGGCGCCCGGATGCCGTTGCTGAGCGAGGTGTTCGACCTGGTCAAGCGGTTCGACGCGGACGGCGTCAAGCTGAACGTCGAGACCAAGGTCGAGGCGGGGGCACCCGAGCAGACCGCGCCGCGCGAGCAGTTCGTGCAGGCCACGGTCGGGGACATCCGGCGGGCCGGGATCATGAACCAGGTCACCGTCCAGAGCTTCGACTGGGGCACGCTGATGCGCGTGCGCGAGGTGGAGCCGCGCCTGCCGCTCGTCGCGCTCGACAACTACAACTTCCTCCAGGTCGGGCAGCCGGGCGCCTCGCCGTGGCTGGGCGGCATCGACATCGACGACTTCGGCGGCGACCCGCTCAAGGCGGTCAAGTCGTTCGGCGCCAGTGCCTTCTCGCCGGTGCACGGCTACCCGGAGGACAGCACGGTCGGCGACCCGAACTATCAGCCGTACGTCACCAGGCGCATGGTCGACGACGCCCGCAAACTGGGCCTCAAGGTCGTGCCGTGGTCGGTGAACGACCCGGCCACCATGGGCAAGCTCATGGACGACGGCGTGGACGGCCTGATCACCGACTACCCGGACCGGCTGCGCACCCTGATGGGCACCCGCGGCTACCAGCTTCCCCGGCAGTACCCGGGCCCCGACCCCAGGTAGCAAGCAGGGCGGCTGCTACATCCGGCGCCGGGGCGTTCACGTCCGCGACGCCAGCACCGCCGACCGGACGCGCACCGTCCTGCATCACCGGGACCTGCACCTCGCCGACCTCAAGAACCACACCTACCGGTTCACTGGGGCCTGACGCCATCCTCCGAACGGACGATCGCCGGAATCGTCCGTTCGCCGTCCAGAACCCGCCTCGTCGCACGATCCGGTGACCAGGGGTTCCCACCGACACTCGAAGTCACATCGAGTCGAGGAGGGACCGTGACCACCGCCGTGGGAGCGCGCCCGGTCGGGGAACGCGAGCGCCAGCTCGCTCCCGACCTGGCCAGAGGAGTGATGCTGGCGCTGATCGCCATCGCCAACTCCGCGATCTACCTGTACGACCGGCCGTACGGCATCAGGCAGCACGTCATCGAGACCGGCCTGGCCGACAGGGTGACCTCGGTGATCGCCATGTCGCTGGTGGACGCCAGGGCCTACCCCATGTTCGCCGCCCTGTTCGGCTACGGCATGGTCCAGATCTGGAACCGGCGGCGCGACGACGCCGAAGGCCGCCGGGTGCTGCGCCGCCGCAGCCTGTGGTTGCTGGTGTTCGGCGCCGTCCACGCCACGCTGCTGTTCTCGGGGGACGTGCTCGGCGTCTACGGGCTGATCGGGCTGGTCATCTGCCTGCTGCTGCGGGTGCGCGACCGTACCCTGCTCACCCTGGCCGCCGTCTGGATGGTGCCGGTGGCGCTGTCGGCCATGCTCGCCTACAGCACCTCGTACGGCTCGACCGAACGGACCTACTTCTGGTCGTTCACCGCCGAGAACCCGCTGACCGCGCTCACCCTGCGTCCCATCGAGTGGCTGATCACGCCGTTCGGCCTGCTCGGCGTGTTCACCGCCGCGCTCGTCGGCGTGTGGGCGGGACGCCGGGAGCTGCTGAGCACGCCGACGCCGCTACTGCGCCGGGTGGCGCTGTGGGGGCCGATCATCGGAGCCGTCGGCGGGCTGCCGGTCGGACTCGTGGCGGGCGGGTTCCTCACCGCGCCCGGCTCCTCCGCCATGCTCTACAACGCCGCGCACATGGTGACCGGAGTGGCGGGCGGACTCGGCTACGCGGCCGCCATGGGGCTGCTCGCCCACGCCATCGGGGCGCGACGCGGACCCGTGGTCACCGCACTCGCGGCCTGCGGCCAGCGGTCCATGACCTGCTATCTCCTACAATCGGTGGTGTTCGTGGCCCTGCTGGCTCCCTACACCGCCGGGCTCGGCGCCTGGCTGGGGACGGCGGCGACCGCCGTACTGGCGATCGCGACCTGGGCGTCCACCGTGGTGGTGGCCGAGCTGATGCGCAGGGCGGGAATGCGCGGGCCCGCCGAGACCCTGCTGCGGCGCCTGGTCTACCGGCGCGGGTGAACCGGCCCGCGAACAGACACAGCTGGAGGTGCGGCGGCGTGGACGGGGAACGCGACTGGGACAGGTTGTGGCAACTGCTGCTGCTGGGGCTGCTGGCGATCGCCACCGTGCTCGCGATGTTCGACTCCACCGCGTCGCTTCAGGACAGGCTTCTCACCGTCGCGCTCGCGGGGGCTGTGGCGGTGTGGCACGGGTGGATGGTGATGGCGCATCCCCAGTGGCCCGAGCGGGTGCTGGCGCCGATGGCCGTGTACTTCGCCGTCCTGCTCGTCCTCGTCTGGGTGCTGATCGGGCGCAATCCGGCGTACGTGCTGCTCATCATCGGCTGCTTCCCCATGGCGTTCGTGGCGCTGCCCGGCCGGTGGGCCTACGCCGGCGTGGCGGTCACCGCGTTCCTCGTCGCAGGACGGCCGCTGGCCCTGCTGGACGGCAGCGCCTCGTGGCCGACGCTGCTGGCCGCGCTGGCCTCCGCCGCGCTCGCCGGGTTCCTCGGCTGGTTCATCCGGGCGATGGAGGCCGAGGTCGCCCGGCGCCACGCGGCCAACCGGGCGCTCGCCGAGGCCAACGAGCGGCTCACCCGGCTCGGCGAGGAGAACGCCGAACTCCAGGGCAGGCTGCTGGCCGCCGCCCGCCAGACCGGTGTCGCGGGGGAGCGCGGGCGCATGGCCAGGGAGATCCACGACACGCTCGCGCAGGGACTGTCCGGCATCGTCACCCAGCTCGAAGCCGCCGAGGAGGCCGCCGCCGACCCGGCCGAGCTGCGGCGGCGGCTCGGCATCGCGCGCACCCTGGCCAGGGAGAGCCTCACCGAGGTCCGCCGCTCGCTGAACGACCTGCGGCCGGGGCCACTGGCCGAGTCCCGGCTGCCGGAGGCGCTGACCACCCTGGTCGCCGACTGGAGCGCCACACAGGAGGTGCCCGCCGCGCTCACCGTCACCGGCACCGCCCGGCTGCTGCACCCCGAGGTCGAGGTGACGGTGTTCCGGGCGGTGCAGGAGGCGCTGGCCAACGTGGCCCGTCACGCCGGAGCGGGCAAGGCGGGGGTCACTCTGTCGTACATGGAGGATGTGGTGGTGGTCGACGTGCGCGACGACGGGACCGGCTTCGTGCCCGAGCGGGCGGACGGCTTCGGGCTCACCGCGATGCGCCAGCGGGTGGTCAGGCTCGCCGGGAGCCTGGAGGTCGAGTCCGCGCCCGGCCAGGGCACCGCGCTCAGCGTGAGCGTGCCCGCGATCCCGGTGACGGCCGGTCAGGAGGCGACATGAGCGTGCGGCTGGTGATCGTGGACGACCATCCGGTGGTGCGGGACGGCCTGCGCGGCATGTTCGCCGAGCAGCCCGACCTGGAGGTCGTCGGCGAGGCGGGCGACGGCGCGGCCGGGCTGGACGTGGCCCTGCGGGAGCGGCCCGACGTGGTGCTGACCGACCTGCGCATGCCGGGGCTCGGGGGCGCCGAGTTCATCGCGCTGCTGGCCGAGCGGGTGCCGTCGGTGCGGGTGCTGGTGCTGACGACGTACGACGACGACGGGGACGTGCTGCCCGCGCTGACCTCGGGCGCGATCGGCTACCTGCTCAAGGACTCGCCGCGCGAGGAGGTCTTCAGGGCGGTGCGGGCCGCCGCCTCGGGGGAGTCCGTGCTGTCGCCCGCCGTGGCCGCGCGGGTGCTCGGGCGGGTGCGCTCGCCCGCACCGGCCGAGTTGAGCGAGCGTGAGCGTACGGTGCTCAGCCTGGTCGCGCGCGGCTGCACGAACAAGGAGGCCGCCGCGATCCTGTTCATCAGCGAGACCACGGTCAAGACGCACCTGGTGCACATCTACACCAAACTCGGCGTCTCCGACCGCGCCGCCGCCGTCGCCGCAGGCTACGAACGCGGCCTCCTGCCCTGACCGCCCCTGGCCTGACCGTCCGTGCCTCTACCGTGAAGTCGCCGACGGCGGCTTCGGCCCCGACTACCGACTGCTGCCGCTCGCGGGCGGTGAGCGCACCGCCGTCGCCGTCTACCACGAGGAGCGCGCGACGGGCTGGCCGGTCGAGGTGCTGCCGATGCTCGACTGGGGGTGCGGGATGTTCGCCGCCGTCGACTGCCGCAGCGCCGACGCCACGGTGCTGCTCTTCGACCCGAACGGCGGGCCGGACGCCTGGTATGTCGACGCCGAGAGCCTGACCGACTGGCTGGAGACGTGGCTGGCGGAGACCGGCTGGTACGAGGAGGACGCCGACCAGGACATCGCGATGCGGTCATGGGAGGGGCTCAGCTCACGTAGGCCGCCACCCACCGTGGGATGATCTTGAACCCTGGGTCGTGCTCCGAGTGGGCACAGCCACTAGGACGGTCTAGTGGTCGAGGTCGTGGAAGGTGTACCAGGGTCCCCGTATCGGCAAGGTGTCGGAGGGGGGTCGGTGCGGGCTCCAGACGTACCCGGACGGTTCGTCGGCGCGTCTGAAGTAGACCGCGCCGGCCTCCTCGAAGACGGTCTGGAACGTGAGGTCCCCGATCGTCAGGTCATGGAGCGTCTCGCCCTCGTCCAGGGAGCGGGAGACCTGCTCCATGCCCTCCATCGACCGGTTGAAGGCAGTGTCCGCGTAGGACGCCATGAACATCACCCCCACCAGGAGGAGGATGCCGGTCGTGAAAGCCGCTACGGCGGCTTTTCGCTTCATGGCCGTCAGCTCCTCCGGGCCTCGCCGCACGGTCTCAGGGAGGCGTACGGGTCGTCGATGACGGGACACTTCTGCTCACAGTCGGCGCAGCACCGAGACCACGACGCCCAGCACCACGGCGTGATCGCCGTCGATGACGTCGTAGGCGGGATTGCGCGGTTCGAGGTAGACATGCCCGCCCCGGCGGCGCAGCACCTTGACGGTCGCCTCCCCGTCGATCATCGCGGCGACGATCTGCCCCGAGTGCGCCTCGGGCTGCTGCCGTACGACGACGTGGTCGCCGTCGCAGATCGCGGCGTCGATCATGGAGTCGCCGCGCACCCGGAGGCCGAACAGGGTGCCCCGGCCGGTCAGCTCGCGGGGCAGCGTCAGCAGGTCGTCCGCGTGCTCCTCCGCCAGGATGGGGGCGCCCGCCGCGATGTCGCCGACCACCGGGACGCTCACCAGGTCGCCCGCAGTCTGCTGCGGCGGCGCCAGGAACGGGCGTACGTCGATCGACCGCGTCACCGCCGTGCCCCGGCGCAGGAAGCCCTTGTCCTCCAGGCTCCGGAGGTGCTTCGACACCGACGACGGCGAGCGCAGCCCGACCGCCCGGCCGAGTTCGCGGGTGCTCGGCGGGTAACCGTACCTTTCCACCCAGTCCCTGATCGCGGCGAGGATCCGCTGCTGGCGCTCAGGCAGGGTGGAGGCGTCCAGATGCTCGAACAGGGTCACCTGCGAAATCGTAGAGGGTACGGCGGCGCCGTACCCTCCGAGTGGGTCAGCGCTTGTTCCACCAGTCGCTCTGGTGCTCGTCCACGGCCTTGCCGAGGCGCGACAGCTTCTCGGTGAACGTCACCGGGAACAGTCCGGGTTCGGCCGGCGGCCGGTTCGCGTCGACGTACTGGGTGCCGAGGTTGGTCAGGGCGACCACGATGTAGTGCCGTCCGGGCTTGCCGGGCAGGGACTTCACGATGCCGGCGTCGGCGCCGGAGTTGTTCACCCAGCCGGTCTTGTGGGCGAAGGTCACCTGCGCGTTCGGGGCGCAGGGGCGCACGTCGCGGCCGAACCGGTTGCCGGCCACGGTGACGCTCCCGTCCTCACCGATCCAGCGGGACGGCACCTGGTGCGGGATGCCGGGCGCGGGCTGGTCGCACCGGTTGGCGGTGGACAGCATGTCGTTCCACCCCTGGTTGGCGAGGTGGCCCTTGAACACCTGGCGCGAGGACGCGCTCAGCACAGCGGACGTCACCGGGGTGCCGTCGGGCGCGGTCCACGCCCGGCCGGGCAGCCCGTTGACCAGCGCGAGCAGCTTGGCGGTGTCCAGCGAGGTCATGGTGACCGGGTTGGACCAGCGCCCGCCGGTGGCCGGGTTGGTGTTCTTGAACTGCAGGGTTTCCAGGCCGAGCCGCTGGAAGGTCTGGTTCAGCTCGTCCACGGCCCCCTTGTCGTGCAGCATCTTCACGAGGGCGCACGTGGCCGGGTTGTTGGAGGAGGTCAGCGCCGCCTCCAGGTAGTTGCCGACCGTGTTGCTGGTGTTGCCCTGGCACAGCGCGCTGGTCTCGGTGGGACGGTAGTCGTAGGTGTCGGACAGCGCGATCGTGCCCTTGTCCACCAGGCGCAGGACGCCGAAGCCGACCATCAGCTTCAGGACCGAGGCGGGGTAGGGGGACATGAAGTCGATGGGGGCCTGCTCGCGGCCGGGGACGATGTCGATCGTGCCCCGGCCCTGGTTGGCGTACCAGCCCCGGTCGTCCCACTGGCGCCAGCGCACGGCGGTCGTGCGGAGGTTCCGGTCGACCGGAACGGCGACGCCGTTCGGGTGCTGCGGGCTCATCAGTACGGTGCCGGAGGCGACCGGGCGGCCGAGCGGGTCGAGTTCCAGGACGGTCACGTCGAGCTGCGGCTGCTGCGTGATCGGCTTGGGGTCGGCGGCGAACAGCCGGGCGTACTCCTGCGGCGACGTCGCCATCTTCTCCTCGACGTCCGCCAGCGTGGCGGCCGGGGCCGAGGCGGGCGGTGCCAGGTCGAGGACCTCCTGGAAGCGGGCCTCGTCCATGGCCTGCTGGAGGAATCGAGCGAGGTGGCTCGTACGGCCCTCGGTGTCGGCCTGTGCGGGGGCGGCCGCGAGGCCCAGGAAGAGGATGCCCGCGGCGACAGCGCGGCTCTTCGTAATAAAGGACATTCACTGGATCTTAGGGAGAATGCCCAGCTTGCAGGGCTTTATTGCATCTTGATGGCATTGATGGCAGGTTGCTGCCGATCATGGGGAAGGGGCTGAATGTGGGTGTAAGAGGTGATATGTCCCAATGAGTGTCCACGAGGGACGCGGCGGCATCGCCGAGACCGTGGCCCGGGTCGGTGCCGTCGGCGGCTACTTCGAGCTGGAGACCGGCCCACCGGACGCGGGCTGGCGGCCTTTCACCGACCTGTGGACGGATCCGGGCGCGCTGGGCGAACGCGTCGCCGCCGTCGCCGGACGGCTCGGCACCGACGACAGCCGGGTCGCGGCCTCCATCCTGTTCCAGGGGCTGGCCGCCCGCCTGTGGTCGCCGCTGCTCGGCGCCGCCGTCCTCGCGGACCTGCTTCTCGACCTCCCGCCCGAAAGGCTCCACTGGCGCCCGACGTCCAGCGGCCCGCTGCCACTGCGCATCCACTCACCGGCCGGACGGCACCTGCCCGCCCGCCCCGCCGGGTCGCTGTACCACGTCGCCATTGCCGGTCTGCTCGAACCGCTGGCCGACGCCGTTCACGGCCTGGTGAGGCTCGCGCCCGGCGTGATGTGGGGCAACGTGGCCTCGTCCCTGGCCGGGACCGTCGGCGCCCTGGCCGCCCACCGCCCGGACACCGCCCGGCAGGCCGTGCCCCTGGCGCGCGACCTGCTGGCGATCGGACTGCTGCGCGGCACCGGAGAGTACGCCGAGCCCGCGCCCGGCCACCACTTCTTCGTACGGCGTAGCTGCTGCCTCTATTACCGGCTCCCGGGCGGCGGCAAATGCGGCGACTGCATCCTCATCCCCGACGCGGTCCGCCGCGAGCAGTGGGCCGAGCAGATCGCGCACACCCCGTGACGGCCGGATCGGGGTCAGGTGCCGTGGTCGGGGCACTCGGGCAGGCCGGGCGGTGCGAAGAGCTCGGGTGCTCGGCTCAAGCGGGCAGGCCCAGTTCCTCGTCCAGCGGTGCGAAGAACGCCGCGACCTCCTCGGGGGAGGCGGCAGGGGCCCAGCGCGGCGTCCGGTCCTTGTCGATGATCTGCGCGCGGATGCCCTCCTCCAGGTCGGGATGGCGCAGCGCCCGGCACGACACCCGGTACTCCTGGTTCAGCACGGCTTCGAGCGAGCCGAGGCGCCGGGCCCGCCGCATCGACTCCAGCGTGACCCGCAACGCCGTCGGCGACCTGGTGGCGAGCTGTTCGGCCGCCTCCTTCGCGGCGCTCTCGCCGGTCGCCAGGAGCCGTTCGACGATCATCGGTACGCTCTCGGCGGTATAGCAGGCGTCGATCCAGGAACGTCGAGCGGGCAGCACCGCCTCCGGCGGCGTCCGCGCGAAGGCGGCGACGGCGGCGGACACACCGCCCGCGGCGACGGCGTCCTGGAAGGCGGGCAGGTCGGCGGAGCGCACGAAGTGGTCGGCGAGCCCGCAGGCGATGGCGTCACCGGCTCCGACGGCGTCGCCGGTCAGCGCCAGGTGCGTGCCGATCTCGCCGGGCGCGCGTGACAGCAGGTGGGTGCCGCCGACGTCGGGGATCAGGCCGATGCCGGTCTCGGGCATGGCCAGCCGGGTCCGCTCGGTGACCACGCGTACGCCGCCGTGCGCGGACACCCCGACGCCGCCGCCCATGACCAGCCCGTCCATGAGGGCCACGTACGGTTTCCCGTACCGGCCGATGAAGGCGTTGAGCCGGTATTCGTCCCGCCAGAAGACGGGTGTGGCGTGGCCGCCGTCCCGGATGTCGTGGTAGACGGCGCGGATGTCGCCACCGGCGCACAGCCCGCGCTCCCCGGCCCCGCTGATGAGGACGGCCTCGACCGTGTCGTCCGAGGCCCATTGTTCGAGGGCCGCGCCGAGTGCGCGGACCATGTCGTGGGTGAGCGCGTTGAGCGCCTTCGGGCGGTTGAGCAGCACCCGGGCGAGTCGGCCGGAGGCCGTGAGCACGATATCCATACGTTTCCGAAAATATAGTTGGACGTCCTAGTAAGTCCAGGGTTCTGCAGGATGGCCGCCCGCGGCATGGGCGCCGAGTCCCCTTGTTCCACCCGGATAGGCGTGTACTAAGGTAAGCCTTGCCTAAATCGAGGGACGGAGTATGGAGTGAAGCGCATCCTCGCCGTGATGGCGGTCCTGCTGGGCGTCGCCGCCTGCGGCAGCACGCCGAAGACCGAGGCCGAGCGGCAACCGACCGGCGGTGGCGGCGCCTTCCCCATGACGATCCGGCACGCGCTCGGGACGATCACCGTCCCGGCCAGGCCGCAGCGGGTGGCCACGGTCAACTGGGCCAACCACGAGGTGCCGCTCGCCCTCGGCGTCGTCCCGGTCGGCATGGCCGCCGCGACCTTCGGCGACGACGACGGCGACGGGGTCCTGCCCTGGGTGGAGAAGCGCCTGGCCGACCTCGGCGCCAAGACCCCCGTGCTGTTCGACGAGACCGACGGCATCGACTTCGAGGCCGTCGCCGACACCAGGCCCGACGTGATCCTGGCCGCGTACTCGGGCCTGACCAAGCAGGACTACGACACGCTGAGCCAGATCGCGCCCGTCGTCGCCTACCCGGACGCCCAGTGGGCGACCCCGTGGCGCGAGATCATCCGTACGAACAGCAAGGCCATCGGGCTCGCCGCCGAAGGGGAGCGGCTGGTCACCGGCCTCGAAGCCGACATCACCCGGGTCGTCGCGAAATATCCGCAGCTCAAGGGCAAGTCGGCGATGTTCATGACGCACGTCGACCCGAACGACGTGAGCCAGGTCGGTTTCTACACCACGCACGACACCCGCACCCTCTTCTTCGAGGACCTCGGGCTGACGACCCCCGGCAGCATCGCCGAGGTGTCCAAGGGCACCGACAAGTTCGCGCTCACCCGCAGCGCAGAGCAGGCCGACCTGTTCGACGACGTCGACATCATCACCGGATACGGGGACGAGAAGGGCGAACTCCTGCGGACCCTCCGCAAGGACCCGCTGCTGTCGAAGATCCCGGCCGTCAAGCGCGACGCGGTGTTCTTCCTGTCCGGCAGCACGCCCCTCGGCACCGCCGCCAACCCGACCCCGCTGTCGATCTCGTGGGTCCTGGAGGACTACGTCAAGGCGCTGGCCGCGGCCGCGGACAAGGTGAAGTGAGCCGCCGCGTCCTGTGGCTGCTCGTCTCGGTCCTGGTGCTGGCCGCGCTCATGACGGCCTCCGTCGCCCTCGGCTCGCGGACGGTCGCCTGGTCCGACGTGTGGGCCGCGCTCGGCGGCGCGGACGGCTCGCTCGAACAGGCGGCGGTCGCCAAACGCGTGCCCCGCACCCTGCTGGCCGTACTCGTCGGCGCCGCCCTCGGCCTGGCGGGCGGCGTCATGCAGGGGGTGACCCGCAACCCGCTGGCGGACCCGGGCATCCTCGGCGTCACCATGGGCGCCTCGCTCAGCGTCGTCACCGCCGTCGCCTTCTTCGGTCTCACCTCGCCGACCGGCTACATCTGGGTCGCGATGGCGGGCGCCGCCGTCAGCGCGGTCTTCGTGTACGCCGTCGGCTCACTCGGCCGCGACGGCGCCACCCCGCTCAAGCTGGCGCTCGCCGGAGCGGCCACCTCGGCCGCCCTCACCTCCCTGGTCAGCGCCGTCGGCCTGGCGCGCAACGACGTCATGGGCAGCTTCCGGCTCTGGCAGATCGGCGGCGTCGGCGGCGCGTCCTACGAGCGGGTCGGTCACGTGCTGCCGTTCCTCGCCGTCGGGTTCGCCGTGTGCCTGCTGACGGCGCGCTCGCTGAACTCGCTCGCCCTGGGCGACGACGTCGCGGCCGGGCTCGGCGAGCGCGTCGCCCTGATCCGGGCCACCGCCGCCCTCGGCGCCGTCGTGCTGTGCGGGGCGGCCACGGCCGTCGCCGGTCCGATCGCCTTCGTCGGACTGCTCGTCCCGCACGCCTGCCGTCTGCTCGTCGGCCTGGACCACCGCTGGCTGCTGCCGTTCTCCGCGCTGCTCGGCGCGGCGCTGCTCACCGCCGCCGACGTGCTCGGCCGCGTGGTCGCGCGCCCGTCCGACATCGAGGTGGGCATCGTGACGGCGCTGCTCGGCGGCCCGCTGTTCATCCACCTCGTCCGGCGGCAGAAGGTGCGCGAACTGTGAACGCCGTGGACACCCTCGCGGCCGGACGCCGCAGGCGCGCCCTGCGCCGCCGCGCCGTCGTCCTGACGCTGGCGGTACTCGTCGCCGCCGGGTTCGCCGTGACGCTCATGGTCGGCCAGCGGTTCCACCCGCCGTCCGACGTGATCCGCGTGATCATGGGCGAGCAGGTGCCGGGCGCCTCGTTCACGGTCGGACGGCTCCGGCTGCCGAGAGCGGTCCTCGCGGTGGCCGCCGGATTCAGCTTCGGGCTCGGCGGCGTCACCTTCCAGACGATGCTGCGCAACCCGCTGGCCAGCCCCGACGTCATCGGCATCACCTCGGGCGCGAGCGCGGCGGCGGCCGTCGCGATCGTGACGCTGTCGCTCGACGGTCCCTCGGTGTCGCTGCTCGCGATCGGCTGCGCCCTGCTCGTCGCCCTCCTCGTGTACGGCCTGGCCTTCAGGAACGGCGTCGCGGGCACCCGGCTCATCCTGGTCGGCATCGGCATGTACGCGATCCTCAACAGCGTCACCTCCTACGTGCTGTCCCAGGCCGCCGAGTGGGACCTCCAAGAGGCGATGCGCTGGCTGACCGGCAGTCTCAACGGCACCACCTGGTCCGAGGTCGTGCCCGTCCTGGCCGCCCTGGCCGTGCTGACGCCGGTCCTGCTGTCGCGCTCGCGTGACCTGTCGGCGATGCGGCTCGGCGACGACACCGCCGGCGCCCTCGGCGTCCACGTCGAACGCACCCGCGTCACGGTGGTGGTCGCGGCGGTCGGCCTGATCGCCTTCGCCACGGCGGCGGCCGGGCCGATCGCGTTCGTGGCGTTCCTGTCCGGGCCGATCGCCGCCCGGCTGGCCGGGGCGGGCGGCTCGCTGCTCGTGCCCGCCGGGCTCGTCGGCGCCCTGCTGGTCGTCGTGGCCGACTTCGCCGGCCAGTTCGCCTTCGCCGCCCGCTACCCCGTCGGGGTGGTCACGGGGGTGCTCGGGGCGCCGTACCTGGTGTATCTGATCGTCCGCACCCACCGGGCCGGCCGGGTCAGGGGCTGGTGACGCTCCCGCTCCTGAGGCGGGGCAGGCGCCCCGGACGCGGTCCGGGGCGCAGCCCGGCTCAGGGGCCGGTGCAGACCAGGGAGTCCGACGGGCCGCGCGAGGCCGAGGTGATGGTCGCGATCGAGAGGTGGTCGCAGGCGGCCAGGGGGTTGCCGCTGCCGACGTTCCGGAGGCCGTTCGGCCCGGTGGCGTAGCAGTGCAGCCCGGTGGATTCGTAGAAGCCGATCCAGGCGGTGGAGTTGACCTGGGCGGCGCAGTAGCCGCCGATGCTCAGCGGGCCGTAGGTGATGGTGGTGGCGGCTTGGGCGGGTGCGGGAAGGGCGAGGGCGGTGATCGCCCCGGCGGCGAGGACGGTGAGGATCCGGCGCTTCATGCTGCCTCCCTGTGGGTTGTTGCCCAGATTATTGGATAGGAAAGCTTCCTAAGCAATATCTATATATGCGCAGGTCGAAGCTAGTTTTCTTCACGACACGATCAAGTCATGAAAGAAATGACGCCAGTTTGTGCGGTCGCGGGCGACCCGCGTCCGAGGCAACCACCCGCCCCGCCCGGACGTCTGATCGATCATGAATCTGTGGCGCAGGACCCGTTCGATCCCGCTGCGGTGCGCGCTGGCCGCCCCGCTGCTGTACGTCGTGGCCACGGCGGCGGCGATCGAGTGGGCCGTCCGGCCGTCCGGCCCCTACCCGTGGTCCGAGGAACCCCATCCCTGGAACGACGCGTTGCTGGAGCGACTCGATGGCGTGGCGGGCACGGCGATGGGCGGGTCGCCTGGCTGGCCACGCCCGGCCCGGAGCGTCAATGAAGTGTCAATGGCGATCGGTCATCGTCTCGCCCATGGACAGGAGAACACTGCTCAAGATCGGCGGCGCCGCCGCGCTCAGTGCGACCGTGGCGGCCGCCGACCCGGGCCCGCGCGGCGCCGCCGAACTCAGATCGCGGCTGAAGGGGACCGTGCTCTTCCCCGGAGACAAGGACTTCGAGGCCGAGGCCAAGGGGTACAACCCCGTCGCCACCCACCGCCCCGAAGCGATCGTGATCGCCGGTTCCGCAGCCGACGTCGCCGCCGCCGTCGGCTTCGCCGCGCGGGCCAGGATGCCCGTCGCGGTGCAGGCCACCGGCCACGGCATCGGCGCCGCCGCCACGGGCGGCATCCTGATCAACACCAGGAAACTCGACCGCGTCACCGTGGATCGCCGGCGGCGCACCGTCCGCGTCGGCGGCGGCGTCCGGGTGCGCGCGGTCGTCGCGCAGGCCGCCGAATCCGGGCTGGCCATGCGCAACGGCTCCTCCCTCGACGTCGGAGTGGTCGGCTACACGCTCGGCGGCGGGCTCGGGCCGTTCGGCCGCGCCTACGGCTATGCCGCCGACCACGTGCGCGGCATCGACCTGGTCACACCGTCCGGCCGCCCCCTGCGGCTGTCGCGGCACGAGAACCCGGACCTGTTCTGGGCCGTGCGCGGCGCCAAGAGCAACTTCGGCGTCGTCACCGGCATGGAGTTCGACCTCTTCCCGCTCTCCCGCCTGTACGGCGGCGCCCTGCTGTTCCCCGGCGGGGTGGCCGAGCAGGTGCTGGCGGCGTACGCGGCGCTGCGGCTGCCCGAGGCGATGACCACCGGGCTGGCCGTACTGCGGGCGCCGGGCAAGCCGCCCGTGGTCAGGGTGACCGCCGCCTTCCTCGGATCCCAGGCGGCGGGGGAGCGCCTGCTGGGGCCGCTGCTGGGGCTGCGGCCGATCCAGAACACGCTGGGCGTGCTGCCGTACGAGAAGATCGGCACGATCTACAACGACCCGCCCGCCGCGCCGCTGCCGGTGCACGAACGCAGCGGACTGCTGCGGCGGCTGCCGGTCGAGCGGCTGCTGGCGGCGGCCGGGCCCGACGCGGCGCTGCCTCCGGGGATGGTGGAGGTCAGGCACCTCGGCGGCGCCCTGGCCAGACGGCCCGCCGCGCCCAACGCGATCGGCCACCGGGACGCCGCCTACACGCTGTTCCTGGCCTCCCCGGCGCCCGCCGACCAGGCGGCGGCGGTCGGGGCGGCGCAGCAGAAGGTCATGGACGCGCTGACGGGCGACCTGACGGGAGGCATGCTGCCCGCGTTCACGAGCGCCTCGGACACGGCACCGGAGCGGGTGCGTACGGCCTACGAACCGGAGACCTACGCCCGACTGCGGAAACTCAAGCGACGCCACGACCCCCACAACCTGTTCCGGGCCAACCACAACCTCCGATAACTGTCGGGTGAGTCGTAAGATGTCGGCTCATGTCGTTGCGGGTAGCAGTCCTGGGTCCGGTGCGTGCCTGGACCGGTTCCTCCGAGGCCGACCTGGGCTCCCCTCAGCAGCGGCTGGTGCTGGCCGCGCTGGCGCTGGCGCAGGGCCGCACCCTGAGCAGGGCCCAGCTCGCCGACGTCCTGTGGGGTGCGGCCGAGCCGCCCCGCAGCGCCGTCGGGGTGATCCGTACGCACGTCTCCCGGCTGCGCGCCGTCCTCGGCCACGCCTCGGTCGTCTCGGCGGGCGACGGGTACGCGCTCGGTCCCGCCGCCACCGACGTGGCCGACTTCGACGCCCACGCGGCGGACGGCCGCCTGCGCGAGGCGCTGGACCTGTGGCAGGGCGAGGCCCTGGCCGGGCTGCCCGGCGAGTACGCGGCAGGCCGCCGCGTATGGCTGGCCGAGCGGCGCACGACCGTCCTCGAATCCCTGCTGGAGGACGAGGTCGGCCGGGGGCGCCACGCCGAGTGCCTGGCCGAGCTGACCGCGTTGCGCGCCGAGCACCCGCTGCGCGAACGGCTGACCGGCCTGCTCATGCGGGCACTGCACGCCGCAGGGCGGCGGTCGGAGGCGGCCGGGGTGTACGCCGACACCCGGCGGCTGCTGGACGAGCGACTGGGCGTCGAACCGTCGCGCGCGTTGTCCGAGACGTACCGGGAGATCGTCGCCGCCGATCCGGTGCGCGCGCCCGAGGCGCGGCGGCCGGTTCCCGCCCAGCTGCCCGCCGCCATCACCGACTTCACCGGCCGTGCCGCCCTGGTCGAGGAGCTGACCCGGGCGCTACGGCCGGGCGCCGCGCTGGCGATCTCCGCGTTGTCCGGGCTCGGCGGCATCGGCAAGACCGCGCTGGCCGTACACGTCGCGCACCGGGTCAGGGCGGACTTTCCCGACGGGCAGCTCTTCACGGACCTGCGCGGCGCCGGTCCCGACCCGGCCGACCCGGCGGAGGTCCTGGCCGCGTTCGTGCGCGCGCTCGGCGTCGAGGAGGTGCCCGACGGACCGGCGGAGCGCTCGGCCCTGTTCCGCAGCCTGCTCGCCGAGCGCCGGGTGCTGCTCCTGCTCGACAACGCCGCCGACGCCGCGCAGCTCGGCCCCCTGCTGCCCGGTGCCGCGAGCTGCGCCGTACTGACCACCAGCCGGGTACGGCCGACCGGGCTGGCCGGGGCCCGCCAGTTCGCCCTCGACGTCCTCGACCCCGGCGAGGCCCTCGACCTGCTCACCGCGATCGTCGGCCGCGACCGTGTCGAAGCCGAACGCGAGGCCGCCCAGCGCCTGGTTACGGCCTGCGGCCGGCTGCCGCTCGCGGTCAGGATCGCCGCCGCCCGCCTGGCCGCCCGGCCGTCCTGGACGGTGTCCCTGCTGGTCGAGCGGCTTGCCGACGAACGCCGCCGCCTCGCGGAGCTGCGGGTCGGCGACCTGGCGCTGGAGTCGGTGTTCGCGCTCAGCTACGACCAGATCTCGCCGGCACAGGCCAGGGCGTTCCGGCTGCTGGCCCTGCCTGACGGCCCCGACCTGTCGGCGCCCGCCGCCACCTGTCTGATCGGCCCGGAGGCGGAGGAGCGCTGCGAGGAACTGGTGGACCTCGGCCTCGCCGAGTCTCCGGCGCCGGGCCGCTACCGGATGCACGACCTGCTGCGCGTCTTCGGCCGCGCCCGCCTCGGCGAGCGCGAGCAGGCGGAGGCGCTGGCCCGGCTGCTCGACTTCCACCTGGCGACGCTCAGGAACGTCCACCGGGCCATCAGGGACGGCGAGTCGGCGCAGGAACTCGCCGAGATCACCGCGACCGGCCACCCCATGGCGGACGACACGGCGGGACGGGCCTGGCTGGCGCAGGAGGCACCGGGCCTGGCCTCGGTCCTGGCCCAGGCCGCAGCGGCGCACGACGCCCACGCGGAGTCCGGCGCCCGCGCGGACGTGCCTGCGGACGTGCTCGGGGAGGTCGCCGCATCCGGCGCTCGGGTGGAGGTGCTCGCCGAGGTGGCGTCGTTGCTCTCCTCGCAGATGGACGGTGTCGTTCAGGCGTCGCTCGCGATCCCGGCCGTGCGCGGCGTCGCCGCTGTGGCCGGACGGCGTGACGACCCGGCGGCCTGCGTCGCGCTGGCGGCGCTCGGGCACCTGCTCAGGGACAACGGCGAGATGGACGAGGCGGCGAGCCACCTGCGGGCCGCCCTCGACCTCGCCCGGCGGCACGACCGGGCGGATGTGTTCATCGACGTGGGCAACACGCTGGGGCTGGACGCCTACTACGCCCGCGACCACGACCGGGCGAGCGAACTGCTGCGCGAGAGCATCGCGGTCAGCCGCCGCGAGGGCATAGCCTCCGACCTGGCCACCGCCTCGCTGAACCTGGCCCTGGTGCACATCGAGACCGGTGACGTCGCCGAGGCCGTCCGCCTGTCCCGCGACGCGCTGGACCTCGGCGGGGATCCGATCCTGCGCACCTTCGCCCTCTACACGCTGGCCAGGGCGCTCGGCGACGCGCCGGAGGCGGCGGCGCGATACGCCGAGTGCGTCGCGCTCAGCCGGGAGAACACCCTCGGCTTCCGTACGGCGGCGGCCCTGTTCCGCCTGGCCGAACTGCACCTGGCCGCCGACCCGGCGCAGGCCGCGACGCTGGCGGAGCAGTCGCTGGCGGAGAGCGAGAGCCTGGAGAACCCGCACATCAGGGGCGACGCGCTGGCGATCCTCGGCCAGG
Source organism: Nonomuraea longicatena (assembly GCF_039525605.1). NCBI lineage: Bacteria > Bacillati > Actinomycetota > Actinomycetes > Streptosporangiales > Streptosporangiaceae > Nonomuraea > Nonomuraea longicatena. The sequence goes on from NZ_BAAAHQ010000011.1 coordinate 194,223, forward strand.
CGCTCGTCGCCCTGGGCCAGCCCGGCCGAGGCCGCGCCTGCCTGGAGGAGGCCGCCGCCGTCTTCACCGACCTCGGCGTCCTGCCCAAGGCCGACGACGTGCGAACCGTCCTCGCCGACCTCGGCTGAGGCGGGCGGGCTGAGGCAGGCGGCCTGGAGTGCGACGACTGCGACCTCGACGGCGACAACGACGCGGACGGCGGTGACGACGACGGGACGCGCGGGCCGTACGTGGACATCCCCGACCAGGACGTCCAGGACACCGAGGACGCGACCTGGAACGAGGACGGCACCATCGTCTTCACCACCACGTCGGGCAGCAAGCGCACCTTCCGCCTCCTGATCACCGAGCGCGGCACCCTCACCGTGCCGAACCGCTGGGCCAGCGACCTGCCGAACCGGCCGCCGAAGACCGTCCCCTTGGGCGACTGGGAGTTCGGCGTACGCACCGAGGGCCGGTGGCGGCGCGACGAGAGCGGCGACGCGGGCAGGTTCGTCTACACCTTCGACTCCTACGAGAAGAACAACCCCGCCTACCGTCCCGGCTTCGAGCCGCCGCGCAACCCGGGGGCCGCAAAGCCCGGCTAATACGCCGAGCCCGGCCATTACGCCGGGCCCGGCTTCGAGTCGCCGCGTACCCTGAACGCCGCCGAGCCCGGCGCCTGACCGGCCGCTGACGCGGGCCTACCATGTGAGCTGTGCGTTTCGAGGTGCTCGGCCCGGTTCGTGGCTTTCGAGGTGAGCGGGAGGTCGAACTCGGCTCGCCGCAGCAGCGGCTGACCCTGGCCGCCCTGCTGCTGGCCGAGGGCCGCGCCCTCACGGTCGATCAGCTCGTGGACATCCTGTGGGCGGACGAGCCGCCCAAGACCGGGGCCGCCACGGTGCGCACGTACCTGTCCCGGCTGCGCGCCGCGCTGGGCGAGGGGGCGATCCGGTCCGCCGGCGGCGGCTACCGCTGCCCCGCTCCCCTCGACGTCACCGACTTCACCTCGGCGCTCGGCCGGGCCCGGCGGCTCCCGCCGGACCAGGCCCGGGACCTGCTCGCGGACGCGCTCCTGAGCTGGCGAGGGGAGCCGCTGTCCGGGCTGCCCGGCGTGTGGGCGGAGGGGCAGCGGGCCCGCCTCGCCGAGCTGCGGCTGTCGGCTCTGGAAGCGAGGATCGAGGCCGACCTGGCGCTCGGCCGCCACCAGGAGGTCGTGGCCGAGCTGACCGAGCTGACCGGCGCCCACCCGGCGAGGGAGAGCACGGTGGGGCAGCTCATGCTGGCGCTGTACCGCTCGGGCCGCCAGGCGGAGGCCATCGCCGTCTACACCGGCCTGCGGCGGTCGCTGGCCGACGCCCTCGGCCTCGCCCCGTCGGCCGAGCTGGCCGCCCGCTACCAGCAGATCATTTCTGGTGACCCGGCCCTGACGCCCCGGCCGAGGCGGGAGCCGCCGGTGCCCCGCCAGCTTCCGCGCGACCTGCCGGACTTCACCGGGCGCACGGCGTACGTGGACGACCTTCTCGGCGTGCTGCGGGCGGCGCGACGACCGGCGCCGCCGCTGGTCGCCGTCTCGGGTACCGGCGGCGTCGGCAAGACCGCCCTGGCGCTGCGCGTGGCCCACGAACTGCTGCCCGACTACCCGGACGGGCAGCTTCACGCCGACCTGCGCGGGACGGGCGGCGACCCGGCCGACCCCGGCGAGGTACTGACCTCCTTCCTGTATGCCCTGGGCGTCCCCGAGCGGCGGATCCCGGAGGAGCCGCAGGAACGTTCCGCGATGTTCCGCTCGCTGCTGTCCGACCGCCGCGTGCTCGTGGTGCTCGACGACGCCGGCTCCGCCGCCCAGGTGAGGCCGCTGGTGCCTGCGGGCGCCGGGTGCGCGGTGCTGGTGACGAGCCGGTGCAAACTGCCCGACCTGGGCGCGGCCCACCGGGTCGAACTGGCCGTGCTGCCGCCGGACGAGGCCGTCGACCTGCTGGCCAGGATCGCCGGCGACGAGCGGGTGGCGGCGGCGCGGGCGGCGGCCGTCCGCCTGGTGGCCCTGTGCGGGCACCTGCCGCTGGCCATCCGCGTGGCGGGAACCCGGATGGCGCTGAGGAGTTTCCGGACCGTCGAGTCCACGCTGGCCGAACTCGCGGACGAGCACGGCAGGCTGGAGGTGCTCCGCGCCGGTGAACTGGACGTCGAGAGCACCTTCGACCTGTCCTACCGGGCGCTCTCGCCCGCCCAGGCCCGCGCGTTCCGCCTGGTGGCCGCGCGCGACTGCGACGATCTGCCGCTGTCCTCCGCGAGCGCCGTCCTCGACCTGGCCGAACCGGACGGCGAGGAACTGCTGGAGTCACTGGTCGACCTCGGCCTCCTGGACTCGCCCGCCCCCGGCCGCTACCGCTGCCACGCCCTGCTCAAGGTGTACGCCAGGGGCCGCGCGGCGGCGGTGCCGTACGAGCACCGCTGACCTGCTGTCTACGTACTGTCAATGCCTGTTCGGCAGGGTCGTCGGCATGAAGATCAGGACACTCGCCGTCGCGGCGCTTCTGTCGGCGGCGGCGCTCACGGCCTGCGGCGCCGAACCGGCGGCCACCACCCAGGCCACCCAGCAGGCCGCCCCGCAGCAGACTCAGCAGGCCGACCCGCAGGGTCAGGAGCCCGCCGGGAAGCAGGGCGCGTTCGTCGCCGTCGTCGCCGAGGCGAAGGAGGCCGCCAACCAGGAGATGCGCAAGGCGTTCGCGGAGGACAAGGCGCTGGAGGAGGTGGCCCAGGGCTTCAACGAGCTGCTGAAGCTGCCCGAGGGCGAGTACATCCTCGCCGCAGAGGAGTGCGGGCAGGCCAACGCCTTCTGGAGCCCCGACGAGAAGAAGATCACCATCTGCTACGAGCTGCTCACCGACGCCGCCACCAAGGCGCAGGAGAACTTCACCACGGACAAGGAGAAGGAGGACTACATCACCGGGGTCCTCATGGACACCCTCTTCCACGAGCTGGGTCACGCCGTCATCAGCATCTACGACCTGCCCACGGTCGGCAAGGAGGACGACGCGGTCGACCAGCCCCGGTGACGACCTTCATGCCCGCGCGGGTGGAACCGCGCCTGCGCATGATCCGGTACGGCACCAGCAGCCCGACCCCGGCGATGAGGAGCGCGGGCAGGACGGCGGCGCCGTAGTCGAGGTCGAGGGAGTCCGCGGTGGTGGTGGTCAGGTAGGCCCAGTAGCCGACGGCGGAGAAGAGCGCGGCGATGGCGGCGGCGATCCACGGCTTCTCCCGGATCCACCCGGTCACGCGCCCGGTCGCGCCCTTGGTCAGCAGGTCGGCCAGCCAGAAGAGCGTGACGACGACGCCGACGACGGGCAGAAGGTACAGGAAGATGGTCACCAGGGTGCCGACCAGCCGGGCGAAGATGGTCGCCTGGTCGAGCCCCGCCTGCTCGGGGGTGATCCCGAAGATCGCGTAGACCTCCTGGAGGCCCAGGTACAGCATCGCGTACAGGGCCACCGCGATCGGCACGGCGACCGCCCCGATCTTCTCGACGACGGCCAGGATGCTGCCGCGATCCTGCTGAGAAGCATCGTCATGCTCATTTGTCTGGATATTCACGGTTAGAAGAGTGTTCGCCCGGTATGGACGGCACATTGCGATGCGATAAGCGCCTCGTCGAGGACCGTCCGCCGTACCACCGGGTGGGCGAACCGCAGCGGCGAGCCGTTCAGCAGCAGGCCCATCCGCACCAGGACGGCCAGCACACCGGGGAAGCGGACCCCGCTCAGCCCCGCCTGCGCGGCCACCGCGTCCGACGTGGCCCGCTCACCCAGGACCGCCACCGCCCGCGCCAGCTCGGCCGCCCCCGGACCCGCCGCCCGCAGCAACCCCGACACCCAGCGGGCGGTCGCCTCCGGCCGCTCGCCCGAGTGCAGGGTCCTGACCTGCTCGGCGAGCAGGAAGGCGTTGCCCCCGGTGTCGGCGAGGCAACGGGCGACGAACGCCGGATCCGGTTCCGCGCCGGTCTGCTCGCTCACCAGCGCGGTCGCCACCTCCGGCGGCAGGCTGCCCAGGTGCACCGTCGGCAGCAGCGAGCACGTCGCCTCCAGCGTGTCCGGCCGCTCCGAGGGCACCCCGGCCGAGCGGGAGACGACCAACGCCACCGGCAGCCCGCGCAGCCGCCGCAGCGTGTAGGCCAGCCAGCGCAGCGACTCCGTGTCGCACCACTGCACGTCGTCGAGCACGACGAGCAGCGGCACCCGCCGGGCCAGCCGTACCGTCATCCAGTGCAGCCCGTGCAGCACCTCCGACAGGTCGCCGCCGCGCCGGTTGCGCCAGATCACGTCGGCGGCCGGGAGCGTCACGCCGTCCAGCACCCGCGCCCGCTCCTCCTCCGGCAGCGCCGAGAGGACCGGCTCGAACACCTGGCGGGCGACGCCGAAGGCGTAGCCGCTCTCCAGCGGGCACGCGGTCGCCCACGCCACCTCCATGCCGCGCAGCCCCGCCAGCGCCTCGACGCTGCGCAGCAGTTGGGTGCGCCCGGTGCCCGGCTCGCCCTCGACGAGCAGCGCGCCGCCGTCGCCGGACTCGGCGGCGCCGAGCACGTCGCTGACCGAGTCCAGCAGATGGTCGCGGCCGAGGCAGCGGATCCGCACCGGCGCGGGCGCGGCGCTCGGGACGGCGGGCGCCCCCAGCGCCGGCGCCTGGACCAGGATGTCGGCCTCCAGCCGCCGCAGCGCCGGGCCGGGATCCAGGCCCAGCTCCTCGGCCAGGTGCCCGCGAGCGCGGCGCAGCACGGACAGCGCGTCCGCCTGCCTGGCCGAGCGGTACAGTGCCAGCGCCAGCAGCCGCCACCCCTCCTCCCGCATCGGATGGGTGCGCGTGAACGCCTCCAGGTCCGGGATGGCCTGCGCGTGCCGCCGCAGCGTCAGCAGCGTCGCCAGCCGCCGTTCGACGGCCGCGAGCTTCAGCTCCTCCAGCCTGCCCGCCTCCACCTGGGCCCACGTCGAGTGGGAGAACTCCGCGTACGCGGGCCCCCGCCACAGCTCCAGCGCCCGGTTCAGCAGGTCGAGCGCCACAGACGGGTCGCGCTGCGGGTCGCGCTGCGGGTCGGCCTGCCGTACCAGTGCCTCGAAGACCTCGGCGTCGCACTGCTCGGCCGAAGCGCCGAGCCGGTAGCCGCGCGGCTCGGTCAGCAGCACCGTGGGCCGGTCGGCGGGCTCCAGCGTGCGCCGCAGCCTGCACACGAACGTCCGCAGCGACGCCAGTGCCTGGCGCGGCGGCTCTCCCTCCCACAGGTCCTCGATCAGCCGGTCCAGCGGCACCACCCGGCCCCGCGACAGCAGCAGCCGCGCGAGCACCGCCCGGCTGCTCGGCGAGCCCAGGTCGAGGTGCTCGTCGCCGCGACGGACCTCCACCGTCCCCAAGACGCCGAACTTCATCATCAATCCCCCCTACACGAACGAGGGCTCACTTTCCGGGACACCGATCTATGTCGCGTATACGAATCGTCAACACGTTCACCCCAGGTTGGGGGCATGCTCCGCTTCGAACTCCTCGGCCCGGTGCGCGGCTGGCACGAGGACACCGAACTCGACCTCGGCTCGCCGCAGCAGCGACTGACCCTCTCGGCGCTGCTGCTGGCCGACGGGCGGATGCTGAGCGTCCAGCAACTGGTGACGGTGCTGTGGGCGGAGGCGCCGCCGCCGACCGCCGCGAGTACCGTGCGCACCTACGTGTCGCGGCTGCGCGGGGCGCTCGGCACCTCGGCCATCCGCTCGCTGCGCAGCGGCTACAGCTCCACGGCCGCCGTGGACGTGCGGGAGTTCGCCGCGCTGGTGTCACGCGCGCGGGGCGCGTCGCGGACGGAGGGCAGGCACCTGCTGGAACGGGCGCTGCGGCTGTGGCGCGGCGAACCGCTCGCGGGCCTGCCCGGCCCCTGGGCCCAGGTGCAGCGCTCCCGGCTCGGCGAACTGCGGCTGTCGGCGCTGGAGGCCCGCGTCGAATGCGACCTCGCACTGGGACGCCACCAGGAGTCCGTGGGGGAGCTGAGCGCGCTGGTGGCCGCGCACCCCACGCGGGAGCGACTGTGCGGACTGCTCATGCTGGCACTGCACCGGTCAGGACGGCAGGCCGAGGCGATCGAGCTGTTCACCGCCACCCGGCGGCTGCTGGCCGGGCGGTTCGGCGTGGACCCCTCGCCCGACCTGGCCGGGCTGTACCAGCAGATCATCACCGCCGACCCGGCGCTGGAGGCCGACGGCGCCGCCGTACCGGTGCGCCTGCCGGTGCCCCGCCAGCTCCCGCTGGATGTGGCCGACTTCACCGGCCGGGCGGCGGAGGTCGCCCGGATGATCGGCTCGCTGCGCGCGGGCGGCACCCGCAGCCTGCGGATCTGGACGGTGTCCGGCCAGGGCGGCGTCGGCAAGACCACACTGGCGCTGCACGTGGCGCACGCGGTCAAGCACCTGTTCCCCGACGGCCAGCTCTTCGCCGACCTGAAGGGCACCCGCCAGGACCCGGCCGCTCCGGCGGACGTGCTGGCCGCGTTCATGCGCGCGCTCGGCCAGGCCGACCTGCCGGCCGGGCTCGCCGAACGCGCCGCGCTCTACCGGTCGCTGCTCGCCGACCGGCGCATGCTGGTCGTACTCGACGACATCCGCGACGCGGCCCAGCTCACGCCGCTGTTACCGGGATCGGTCGGCTGCGCCGTCCTGGTGACCGGCCGGGCCCGCCCGGCCGGACTCGACGGGACGCTGCGGATGACGCTGGACACCCTCGGCCCCCACGAGTCGGTACGGTTGCTCGGCACCATCCTCGGCCGCGAGCGGGTGGCGGCGGAACGGCAGGCCGCGCTGGAACTGGTCATCGCCTGCGGGCAGTTGCCGCTGGCGATCCGGATCGCCGCCGCCCGCCTGTCGGCCCGGCCCGCGTGGACGATCGCCCAGCTGTCGGCCCGGCTCGCCGACGAGCGCAGGCGGCTGGCCGAACTGCAGGTCGGCGAGCTGACCGTGGAGGTGAGCTGCGCGCTCGGCTACGAACGGCTGCGTCCTGAGCTGGCGCGCGCGTTCCGGCTGCTGTCGGCGCCCGGCGCGGCCGAGCTCACGGTCGCGGCGGTCGCCCGCCTGCTGGACGTCCCCGAGCCGGAGGCCGAGGAACTGGCCGAGGAACTGGTCGACCTCAGCCTCGCGCAGTCACCCGCGATGGGCCGCTACCGGCTGCACGACCTGCTGCGGCTCTTCGCCGGCGCTCGCCTTCTCGAAGAGGACGGCGACGCCGCCCGAAAAGCGGCCCTCCACCGGCTCCGCCGCTCGGGCTGACGTCGTCGTCAGGTGGCCCGGCCTCTCCTCCACCGTCCCGGCTGTCGTCAGGTTCTGGCGTCCACGTCGGTCTCCCAGTCGGAGGCGCCGCCGCTGTCCCTGGTGAGGGTGCCTTCGATGCGCCACACCGGCACCAGGTAGCCGGAGTCCTCGTCGAAGTAGTGAGCGGCCGTGATCGTGCGGACGGCCAGCGTGCCCGCGACGGCGTCCACCCCGATGTCCTGGGCGATGTCCACGGCCTCGCGCGGGGAGACCGTCTCGACGGTCTCGACGGCCCTGACCGGGATCCGCTCGTCGCGGATGCCGAGCAGCTTCCCCTTCTCGCCCAGGACGAGCGAGACCTTCCCCCACAGGAAGGCCGCGCCGCCCTGCTCCTTGCTGACGTAGTCGAGGTGCAGGTTGCCGTCCCGGTATCGGTCGTCGACACCGGCGTAGGCGAGGGTGGCGGGGTCGAGGCCGAATGCCGACAGGTGCCCCGGCGCGGCCTGCCTGCCCGCCGCTTCGCTCGGCGCCGCCCCCGGATTCGTGTCGTCGGCGCCGAAGGCCGCGTCCCAGGTGGCGTACGGGTGCACGATGAAGCGCACCCGGCCGCCGTCGGCGCAGATCCACGCCCCCGCCTCCTGCTCGCAGTCCCCCTTCACGGCCAGCCGCCTGCGCAGGCTCGCCACGACGGCCTCCTGGGTCTGTGCCGGTGCGGCGCGGTAGAGCCGCGCGCTGGAGCCGTGCGCCGGGATCGTGTCAGGGACCTTCACCGCCGACGGCCGCAGATGCCCGTAGTAGACGACGCCCAGCCGGTTGCCGCCGTCGATCGCGGTCACGGTCGCGAACGGCGCGACCACCGCGACCGCCACGAAGGCCGCCGAGGCCGTCCGCCACCGGCCCGGAGCAGGGGCGGAACGGGCCACAGCGCGCACGAGCACGGTCACGGCGGCGCCCAGCGCCGCGCCCGCGGCGTTGGCGATCACGTCGTCGAGGTCGGCGTTGCGGCCCGTCGCGAGCTGCACCAGCTCCGTCGCCACCGTGAGGGCCAGCCCCGCGAGGAACACCCGCAGGACGCCGCCGAACCTGCTCGGGAACACCACCGGCAGCAACAGCCCGATCGGGAACGTGATCAGTACGTTCAGCGCGAGCTGCGTGAGCCCCTCGGTGTTGGCGAGGCCGTACTCGGCGGCGATGGAGAAGGCGCGGAGCGGGGCGAGGTTCAGCAGATCGCCCATCCCATTGCCGAACTGCATGATCTGGGTGATGTAGACGAACGCCACCAGCGAGCCGGTCAGCAGGAACTCCGCTGCGATCCGGGGCCACGGCGGGCGGGCGCGGCGGCGCCGTACCAGGAGGAAGACCGCCAGGTAGGCGAGCACGGTGAGCCCGCCCACCATAGGCAGGATCTGCACCACTTTGAGTGCATAGTTCATGGAACATGCCTCGTCTCGTGGGACGGAGCCCGTCAGGCGGCTCCGCGGTCGTCCAGCACTACGGCGTCGTCCCTGCGGATGACGGCGACGTGAAGCTGCTGCAGGTGCTGCGACGGATCGTGCCCGAGCGACTCGTTGAGCGTCCGGCGTGCACGGTCGTAGGAGACGTGCGCGCCGTCGAGGTCGCCCAGAAGGTAGCGGGTACGGATCAGCTGCGCCCACGGGCGCTCGCGCAGCGGATGGTCGGCCGTCATCTGCTGGGCGTAATGACTGGCCTCCTGGAGGTCGCCGAGGCGGATCAGCGCCTCGGTCAGGCTCTCCCTGAAGTCGAGGAAGCGCAGCGTGAAGCCGTCGAGGCGGGCACGCAGCCGGTCGGAGGCCGTGACCCCCATCCCCGCAGGCCCGCGCCACAGTCGCATCCCCTCGCTGAGCGCCCGATGGGCCGCCGCCCAGTCGCCGTGGCGGATGGCCTTCTGACCGAGGTCGGCGTGCCGCCCGAACAGATGGACGTCGATGTCCTCCGGACGGGCCGTGAGTCGGTAACCACCGCCGCCGCCCCGGGAGGCGCGCAGGGTGACGACCTGGATCCGCTGGGCATCGCCCGTGTCGGCGGTGGCGAGCCGCAGGTAGCGGCGTACTTCCGCGATGTGGCCGCGCAGATTGGTGATCGCCGAGGACGGAAGGGTGTCCCACAGCATGTCGCACAGCCGGTGGTGAGAGACGGTCACGCCCACGTCGAGGGCGAGCGCGGTGAGTGCGCCCGCCGAGGCGGACGTCGGTAATTGCCAAGGTACGTCATGGAACGTGAATTCGACTTGACCTAGTAACCGTATCAACTTGAAGCTCCCCGTCTACGGCCTAGCTCCCCGTATGGCTACAAACCGCTAGCAAGCATGACACGGCGTTATGTGGCGTGTCGGTGAGAGATTCGTAGCATACTGTCCGTGCCCATCCTAACGCGGTCGAGTGATGTATGTGAATGGCGCGAAATCCGTTCGCTCGGATGTTGCCATATAACCCGTGCCCCGGGACACGGATTTATCCGGGGAAGCAAAGTGTGGGCGGCCCACGGCAATGGCTCCGCCCACACGTGTCAGCGACACGGAAGGAAGATACAACATGGCTCGTACTCTTCTCAGAGTTCTCGTGCCCGCATTCGCGGCGGGGGCCATCGCGCTGTCCGGCGCCGGCGCCGCGTTCGCCGACGAGCCGGCGAGCGGCGAGGTCTCGCTCGACGGCGTGACCACGACGGAGGTCGTGAACGTCGGCGGCGGGACCTGGGACTACGGCACCACCTCCAGCCGGGGCACCTGGTCCAACTACTACCACGGCAGCAGGTGGCACGGCTCGTCGGCCCAGGGCACCTACTTCGACCGGTCGCCCTGTGTGCGGCCGGGCGCGTGGTCGCGTGCCTGGGCTCCGCGCGCCTCCAGCGGCAACCGCGCCTGGTGGCGGCACTGCTAGCAGCCCCTCCCGAAGCGGACGGCCGGCGGGTGCGAGCCCGCCGGCCGTCCGGCCGGAATCGGTATTCGATCATTGGGAATGGGCATGCTGCATCGGAGCATCACCTTCGCATATGCCGCGCTCCTCGGATTCGCGGTGATCATGGCCTTCTCGGTAATGCAGATGCGCGACCGGGACGGCATCGTCGGCGCGGACGCCGTCGTCCGTGTTTCAGGTGAAGGGGCCGTGCCGAGCGGCCGGGTCGCCGACTTGATCGCGGATTTCGTGCGGACCGAACGCGTCAATATCGGCCGGGAGGCGCCGGATCTGACGGATCCGGGAAATCGGCGCCGGCTCTATCTCGCCGTCGGAAATCCTGAGGCCGGCTCGGCGAACTGGTTACCGGACGGTTATCCCGGTTTCGATTCCGCTATGCGGACGGAAGTGCTGGGTTTCGCGTCCGGAGTGCACGCCGGCGGCTATTATTCGATATTCGGAGATCCGGATCAGGCGGAGCGGCTGCGCGCGGGGTTCGAGCGGCTCGGGTTCACCGCCGAGACCGAGCCGATGGTCTCGCCATCACAGCGCGTGCTCCGCCACTTCGCAGACGGTCCGCTGCTGTGGTGCTTCCTGATCGCCGTGACGGCGACCGTGTCGCTCGTCGGCCTGGGCGTCGGTCTTGGCGCCCGCGCCTATGGGACCCGGCGGGCGCTCGGCGGGTCGTACCCGGCGGTCCTCGCCGGGGACCTCCGGCGGGTGGCGGGGTTCCTGGCGCGGGCCGTGCCCGTCACGGCGGCCGGGGTGCTCGCCGTCCTGCTCCCGCACAACGGGCTGCACCAGATCGCGGACTTCGCCTGGATCGCGGCGGGCCTCGCCGGGGCGCTGGCGAGCATCGCCGTCGTCACGCACGCCGCCGCGCTGGCGCTGGTCTTCCGCCCGCCGCTGCCCGACGCGCTCAGGGACGCCGGTCTGGGCGTCCTGGCCGTGGTGGGCGCCTATGCCGTACGGGTCCCGGCCGTCATGCTCACCTTCACCGTCGCGGCGGCGGCTGTGGGCTCTTGGCGGGTCGTCGGCGACCAGCGGGCCGGCGAGGGGCGGTGGGCCGAGGCGGGCGCGGCCGTCCGCGTCATGCTCAGCGGCACCTCGGTCGACCTCGCGAACGTGGACGCCATGGAGCGTGCGGTCGGGAACTGGCTGCGCCGGGCCGACGGGGACGGCCGGCTGGTCCTCGCCTCCCGCAGGCAGTTACGGGACTTCCTGCCCGCTGTCGCCGACGGCGGGCGGGACGTCCTGGTGGTGAACGGCGCCTACCTCACCCGGCAGCAGGTGCTCCTCGCGTCGGGACGGCGGGCGGGCGGCGCTGCGGAAGCCCAGGTCCTGATCCCGCCCGACCTGGCGAAACGCTCGTCGCAGCTCGCCGAGGGGGTCGGCGGCTGGGTCGCGTACATGGGCGGGCTCAGCCGGACCCCGGTCGAGAAGGTGCTCTTCCACGGTCTGCGCGGCGGGCAGTCGCTGTTCACCTACGGCTCCGGGCCCGACGTCGTCCACGACCACGTGCTGCGCGACCCGGTGGTGGTGGTGCTGCCGGCCTCGCCCCGGTTCCTTGTGGACACCGAGTACACGGCGTACGCGTCGAGAGGGGCGGCGATCTTCCCGGAGCCGGACGACGTCGCGAGGGCGCGGGCGGGCGGGAAGCTGGGCGACTACGTCAACGGCGTGCAGCCGGTCGCGCAGCGGGCCGCCGACCAGTACCGGAGCCGGGTGGTCGAGTTCCGCGACCACCTCGTCAACCTCGGCGCCGCGATCGCGGTGCTGCTGATCACCGCCGTCGGCGTCTGCGCGGCCTACGCCGGGGGGAACGTGCGGCAGACCTTCGCGAGGCGGGCAGGACACTCGTTGCTGCGCACGTACGGACCACTGCTCGTGCTGGAGGCGGCCCTCGCGTCGGCCTTCGTCACCTGGAGCCTCGGAGGTGTGGGGGGCGACCCGGTCGCCGTCGCGATCACGGCGGTGGGGATCTGCCTGGTCGTCGTCGCGCTCGCCGTACTCGACCGGCGATTCTGACGGCACGGCCGCTTTGGGTCGGGGCGCGCTCGGACAAGTGACGAGGGCTCGTGGCGGACCCGATAGGTCGGAGGACCCGCAACTCTGACTAACGGAGGACTCGGTAGCGAAGATGAGCCTCACTCGCGAAGGCTGATGTATCGAGGCGCTCAAGCTCGATGTGCCGCCCAAGGCCTGCGAACAGCGAGATGCCGTCGCCGAGCAGGACCGGCGCAACGTCCAGGTGGAGCTCGTCGACGAGACCGAGCCGCAGGCACTGTCGTGAGATGGTTCCTCCGAGCAGGCTGACCCAGCCGTCCCCGGCCGCTTGCGTGGCCAGCCTGACGGCCTCGTTCATGTCGTCGACGACGAAGTTGTACGTGGTGCCGTCGCGCTCGATCGGCTCATGGGCGCTGTGGGTCATCAGGTAGACCGGGACCTTCAGCATGCCGCCATACGGGATCTCGCCGTCCTCGATGGTCTGGGTCTTGTTCGCGCCGCCGACCACCGCGCCGATCCGGCTCATAACTCTCTCGACGACGGCGTCATCCTCGGGAGCGGAGGGTCGGCCGAACATCCAGTCGACCCCGCCGTCCTCTTTTGCCATGAACCCGTCAAGAGTGATGGTCGCGTGGACGATCACGGTAGCCATAGGCCGCTCCTATCTCCGAGAGGTGAGTCGATCGACTCACCTCTATTAACCTAATCGCGTTCGTAATGGTGAGTCAAGGAACTCGCCTCGATGGGATACTGAACGGATGACACGTGGACGGTCCTCATACCACCGTGCGGTGGCCGCGACCAATCGCGAGGCGATCCTTGGCGCCGCTGCGCAGCTCTTCCTGGAGTTCGGGTACGACCGCACGCCGCTGGCACGTGTCGCCGAGCGCGCAGGGGTGTCCAAGGCGACGCTCTTCAAGCAGTTCCCGACCAAGGCCGAGCTCTTCGAGGCAACAGTGCTTGCGGCAGGCGGATCGCCGGCTCCGGAACCGGTCGAGATCCCGGCCGGCGACCTCTACGCGGGCTTGGTGGTGCTAGGTCGCGCGTACTCGGAACTGTTGACTCGTCCTCGTATGGTCGCCCTGATGCGAACCGTGATCGCCGAATCGCACCACTTCCCCGAACTGCGCGAGCGAACCTTCGACTTCGGCACGCTGCCTGTGCTGCAGGCGCTGGGGCGCTATCTGCGGGAGGCGCACTCCGCAGGAAGCGCCGACATCGATGATCCGGATCTGGCATCCGCACAGTTCCTCGGCATGATCGCGTCCGCGATCTTCTGGCCGCGCCTCACGCACGGTACGTGGTCGATCACCAAGGAAGAGCAGTCGCGAGCGGTCGACGAAGCAGCCCGAACGATCGCCGCGCGCTTCGCAACTCCCTGATGTGATCATCCGCGTTCGGGGCGGTGCCCAACCTCAGGCGTACAGCCCCTCCTCGACCGGCTGGCTATGTCGGCTCGACTCCGCCCTGCTGGCGAGACCTTTCGTTTCGGATGCTCGTCATGCCCCGGTAAGGGCCTACGAACTGCTGCGGATGCTCGGCCGCACGGCTCGCAGGGGTCTCGGCGCCAGGGTTTTGAGAATCTCGAACACCACCTGAGCTCGCCGCCACCCCACAGGAAGATCACCTGCCATTGTATTACCGCAGCTCAGTGGCATATTCGCGGGAAGTTTCTTCATTGCTACCGGCGCCCCTACCGGTGACGGCGCACGAGCTGAGCGTTTGCGTTAACGCCTATCTCATTGCAAATCGACGGCTTTGCGTTCACTCTCATACTCATTGCAAATGCCAGATTGGCTTGCAGTTCTCGTGTTGACAGCCTTATGAACGCAAGTTAGCTTTTGCTCTATCGCAAACGAGCTATATCGCGATTGGAGCATCATGAAGACCTGGCATCGCCCGCTGCTGCTCTGCGCGGGCCTCATGTCAGCACTGACCCTGGCCTGCGGCGTCGGCCTCGTGGTCGACGAGCGCAGCCTGCTCGGCGAGTCGGTGTGGCTGAAGCCACTGAAGTTCGGCTTCGCCTTCGCCCTGTACGCCGCGACCCTCGCCTGGCTGCTGTCCAAGCTGGCCAAGGGCAGGCGCCTGGGCCGGTGGGTCGGCACGATCTTCGCCGTCGGCGCGAGCGTCGAGGTCGCCGCCATCACCGTCCAGGCGGCGCGGGGCACCTTCAGCCACTTCAACGCCGACCAGAACGACCCGGTCACCCTGGCGCTGGTGCCGATCCTCACCTACGGCGTCATGATCGTCCTGATCGCGCAGCTCGTCATCGCGGTCACGGTGCTGATCCAGCGCACATCGGACGCCGCCCTCACCCGCGCCATCCGCGCCGGGCTCGGCCTGGCCACGGCGGGCATGCTCATCCCGCTCTACTGGATGGTCACCGAACTCCACCCCCGTACGGTCACCGACGCCGCCGGCCGCAACGTCCCGATGTACCAGGGCCACGGCATCGGCGACCCGGACGGCACCGGCATCCCGCTCACCAACTGGAGCGCCACCGGCGGCGACTTCCGCGTCCCGCACTTCTTCGCCCTGCACGGCATCCAGGCGCTGCTCGTCGTGGCAGCGCTGCTGGCCGTCCTGGGTGCGAGGCACGCCTGGCTGCGCGACGAGCGGGTACGCGCCCGGCTCGTGGGCAGCGCGGCGCTCGGCTACACCGGCCTGGTCGCGATCGTGACCTGGCAGGCCGGGCGCGGCCAGTCGCTGATCCACCCCGACGCGGCCACCCTCGCGGCCTTCGCCGCAGTGGCCCTGGTCACCGGGTGCGCCACCGCGTGGACGATCCTCGCGGCCCGCGCCCGCCGCCCGGCCGTCCGCTGACCGCGCCCACCCCAGACGATTCGATCTCAGGGAACGAACATGATCACTTCCTTGTCCGCCCTCGTCACCGCGACCCTGGTCGCGACCTCCTTGCCCGCGTCCGCCCTGGCCACGTCCGACGGCATCGCTTCCGTGAACCCCGAGGTGCAGCGGATCCTGGACCAGGCCGTGGCCTCGAAGAGCACCCCGGGCATCGTCGCCGAGATCCGCGACGGCGGGCGCACCCGGTTCGGCCGGGCCGGGGTCTCCGACACCGCGACCGGGCGCAAGCGCCAGCAGCACGAACGGTTCCGCATCGGCAGCGCCACCAAGGCGTTCACCGCCACCGTGGTGCTCAAGCTGGTCGCCGAGGGCAAGCTGAGCCTCGACGACACCCTGGACAAGTGGCTGCCCGAGCTGTTCGAGGACAGCCGCTACCAGGCCGACGAGATCACCGTCAGGCAACTGCTCAACCAGACCAGCGGCGTGTTCTCCTACTCCGAGGACCAGGAGTTCTTCGCCAAGGGCGTGGGCGAGGCGTGGTTCGAGCACCGCTACGACACCTTCACCCCCGAGCACCTGGTGAAGATCGCCCTGAAGCACCCGCCGACCGGGGCGCCGGGCGAGCGGTTCAAGTACTCCAACACCAACTACATCCTCGCCGCTTAGCATGGAGGTCCTGACCAGGTCAAACAAGAGACATCGCCCCAGCTCGCGGCCTATGCCGAGAGTCTGGGGCTTCTTGTTGTTCCGGGTTGATCACGGCTGCTGTCAGCACGCGTGCTGACGTTGTGCTGACCCCATGATGGCCGCGAACCGGTAACCCTCTTGACGGTCCTCCACCCACGCTTCAAGCTCGCCATAGTGCAAGTTCGAGCACACTCGGAGCAGTGGAGGGCAACATGGCGCTACGGTTCATCGGCATCGACCCGGACACGGATGGGAACAACTGCCCTTCCGTGTGGGTGGACGAGACGGACGGCAGCATCGTCATACAAGGGTGGGAACTGACCAACCCGGAAGATCTAGCCCAGGTCGCCACCCGCAGTCCTATCCCCGACAATGAGAAGGTCGTCCGCGTCCCACGACGCATGGCCAATCTGCTCATGGAAGCGTGTGGTGGAACCCCTCATGACCTTTGACGAGATGCTGGCAAGCGCACAGCATTCGGCGGTTCACCTGGAGATGCGCGACGCCTACGTGCCGGACGATCCTTCGTTCATCGCCTGGCAGGGCGGGCCGCCTTACGACCGCACAGAGCGAGAGCGCGACTGGCACCGGCTCATCGAAGGCACACGAGCAAGAGGGGTCACGGTACGCCGCGCCCGCATCGTTTCTGAGCCGGTTACCGAGTACATCCGGTTCGAGCACTCGGTTACCGACTCGATGAACATCAAGGCCGGGGAGCAGGTCAGATGGCTTCCCCGGCGGCAAGCATCCGACTTGCTGCTGCCAGGAAACGACATTTGGGTGTTCGATGAACACCTGATCCGCTTCGGCTTCTTCGCCGGTGATGGTCGCTACCTCGGTGACGAAGTGGCCCGCGATCCGGACGTGATCAAGCGCTGCCTGACAGCCTTTGAGGCGGTCTGGGAGCGCGCTATAGATCATGCGGAGTACCGGCTCGTCTGAAGTCCGACACATGCGCACCTCGCCATCCTCCAGTGCACAGCAAGCACGTCAGGGCATCGCTCACCGTCTCAGGGAGATCCGGCTCGATGCCGGAATGACAGCACGAGCTGTCGCACAGATGGCGGGGTGGCATGAGTCCAAGGCATCCAAAATCGAGCATGGACGCACATTCCCCTCGGAGGCAGACATCCGGGCGTGGTGTGCTGCATGCCGGGCAGAGGATCAGGCCACCGAACTGATCGCCGCCGCGCGCGCGGCGGACCTGATGTATGTGGAGTGGAAGCGGCTTCAAAGGACCGGTCTGCGGCAGCTCCAACTTTCTAAGATCAAGATGTATGAGCAGGTCAGGCACTTCCGCGTCTACTGCTCCAACGTAGTTCCCGGCCTCTTTCAGACGGCCGCCTATGCCGAAGCTCTGCTGTCATCGATCGCCACGTTCCGCGAGGCCCCCAACGATGTGGCGGAAGCGGTAGCGGCCAGGGTGGCACGAGCGCGCTTCCTCCACGAGGGCGATCACCGATTCGCGGTTCTGGTCGAGGAATGGGTGCTACGAAGTCGGGTTGGTGACGCTGAGGTCATGGCTGGCCAGCTTGGACACCTTCTTGCGATCATGTCGTTGCCCTCGGTCTCAGTGGGGATCATCCCGCAGAGTGCCGAGCGAAGCATGTGGCCGGTCGAGGCGTTCAACATCTTTGACGACGCACTAGTACAGGTGGAGCTACTCACTGCGGAGATCAACGTGAGTCAGCCATCAGAGATCGCCCAGTACGTCAGAGGATTCAATCAGTTGGCCGAGTTGGCCGTGTATGGAGCGGTAGCTCGACAGCTCATCGCCTCTGCCATCGCCGAACTTGCTTGATTCGGAGCAAGTTCGAGCACACTCGTTGAGGCCGGGTTTTGCCTTCTCCTACCGTCGATGGCATGACGGGAAAGCACACCACACCAGCCCTCGACCAGGCGTCGGAGGCGGAGGCCGCTTTGGAGCGGCTTCACCGGCGCCTGGTCGCCGAAGGGATCAGCCCCAAGCTGATCCAGCGGACCGCACGCGAGTCTGAACCGCTCGCAGAGACTGCCGACCACTCCCCGACGCTGGTGATCTACCAGGACGCCGGTTGGCGCGTGGCCACGATCGCGGTCGGGTCGCGCTCTGGCATGTACCTCGTGGATGTGGCCCAGGTTGGCCCGCACAACGAGCCGAAGCCGGATCTGAGGACGCTTGTGCCTCCCGCGCTGCCGCATCGCGCGGTGCGGCTGGTCGCTCACGCGTGCAGGGTGGGGGCGCCATGACCGTCGAGGAGCTGGACGTGTTGTGCGCCCGGCATGGCTGGCTGCGCATCACGTGTGTGATCGGGCTCGCCGTCGTGCGGAGGTCGTACACGCAGGACATGTACGGCAAGGGCCTGGTCTACGGGTTCGTGGACCACGACCCGCAGACGCTCGCCGACAAGATCTCCGAGCAGTGCGTGATCCAGGCATCGCATGCGGCCGTGCCGGGCGCCATCGCGGGAAGGGGGCGCGGGTGAGCAGCTCGCCGACGAAGCCCATCACCTGGATCGGGTCGGAGTTCGCGCAGAAGACCCTGTGTGTGGACGGGATCGAACACGGGTACGCGGGCGGGCAGCGGGTGTTCTCGATCCAGAATCAGCCGCACGCCACCTTCCTGCACACCTACCTTCCCCGTCCGGACGGCAGGCCGTTCCCGCGCGAGGAGTTCACCGGCCCGGAGAAGGCCAAGGATCGGGCGGCGGTCATCTTGCAGGGGTTTCTCATGCACCTTCTCGCGCCCGATACGGCGCGGAAAGTCTCCTAGACGGCCCCCGACCCAGGGCGCGGGTGCAGCCCTCCATATCGGCCATAGGCGTCTTGGCTGTGGGCTGCTTCCTTCCCGTCACCCCGTCGTCCCAGGTCGGGGGCGCACGTTCACGGCCGGTGGCGCCCACCGGCCGTGGCCACACGTCGGGCCGTCCGCGCCCGGCGACAAGGGAGGGCAGACAGATGGACCTGTACACCCTGAACCTCGGTGAGCTGAAGTTCCGCCGCGTGTGCGGCGGCAACAACAACGAGGACGGCGAAGGCGAGTCCTGCGTGGAGATCGCCCCGATACCGGGCGTTCCGAACGCCTTCGCCGTGCGCGACTCGAAGAACCCGGACGCCGGGACGCTCCGGTTCACCGGTGACGAGCTGCGCGCCACCGGGATGACGACCGTCTAGGAAGCCGCCTGATCACGGCCCTGCCCGGTTGCGTCGGGCAGGGCCGTACCACTTCACCATGACACGAGCAGGGGGAATCATGCTGCACTGGCACGGCTACACCTGGACGGGCAACGGCGCCGAACTCGCCCGTGAGTCCGAGCGCCGCCCCACCTCGCCCGACTTCCCCACATCGCTCCTGCCCCCGATGCGTACCGGAGACTGGTTGCTGAAGCCAGCAAAGCGCATCGCCGAGACCTTCCACGACGCGACGAAAGCTGTCGAATGGATGGTCAACCAGTACGAGCCCTTCCGGCCGCCGACCGATGTGATCCCGCTGGAGAGCCGCACGACGGACGCGCACAACCTTCTCCCACGCGGCGTCGATGTGCAGTGGGGCGAATGGCTGGGCGGAGTCCGCTTCCTCACCATCGGAGTGATCTGCTGCCCGAACCGGCATGTCGGCCACCCCTGCCCCACACACCGGACACGCGCCGGTGGTTCGGCATGAGAGGCCAGCACTTGTGCTTGCTGGCCCCGATCCTGCTGCTGGCCCACCTGGCGGGCTGGTGGCTTGCGGTCATCGACTTCTGAGCCGACCGCCCCGGCCGGGAGCCCGGTACGTTACCGATTCAACGTGCTGGGCTGTCGAGATTCGCGTACTGAGCCGTTTGAGGACTAACGAACTAACGAACACCCACGGAACTGAGGAAGACGGCTTGCTGGTCGGAGGACGTCGAGGCCGCTTCATCGACTACAACACCTTCCGCAAGGCGTTCGCCGCAGCGGTCAAGGCAGTAGGACTGCCCGAGGGCTTCACCCCGCACGACTTACGTCACGCCTACGTCTCCATGCAACTGGCAGACGGCATCCCGATCACCGACGTGTCCCGCTTCATCGGGCACAAGAACATCAACATCACCTACGCCATTTACGGCCACCTGGTGGACGAAGCCTGGGACCGCGCTCTAGAGGTCATGCAAGCCCGCTTCGACGCCACCCCCGCCGTAGCCGCAGCGGCCTAGACCCTGTGTGCTGACTTTGTGCTGACGTTGGAGCACCCCAAAATCCCATCTACCTGGGACTTTTGCTCCCTACTCGCACTCCAACACCAACTACATCCTCGCCGCCCTGATCGTGGAGAAGGCGACCGGCCGTACCTTCGCCCAGGAACTCGGCCGGACGGTCATCCGTCCCCTGGGCCTGACCGGCACCTCCCTGCCCGGCACCGACCCCAAGATCCGGGGCGCCCACCCGGTGCACTACTCCACCCTGTTCTCCCAGGACCCCAAGCCCGCCGTCCACGACGTCACCGACATGAACCAGTCCTTCTCCTGGACGGCGGGCGGCGCCGTCTCCACCACCGGCGACCTCAACCGGTTCTTCACCGCCCTGTTCAGCGGTCAGCTCCTGCCGCAGGCCCAGCTCAAGGAGATGGTCAAGACCGTCTCCACCGACGGCGCCGGCTGGATCCCCGGCACCAGGTACGGCCTCGGCGTCTTCGAGCAGAAGCTCTCGTGCGGCGTCACCCTGTGGGGCAACGGCGGCGCCACCTACGGCTCCTGGAGCTACGCCCTCGGCACCCGCGACGGCAAGCACCGCCTGGCCACCCAGGTCAACGGCGACTGGGCGGGCCTGAGCGTCTTCAACCAGGTACTCGAAGCCGAGTTCTGCTCCCGATAACCCGAAAAGGGGCGGCCACCGGCCGCCCCTTTCCCTGCGGCGAGCCCGCTCACGAACGACCGCGCGATCTCAGCCACCGGCCGCGTGCGGCGACCATCTGGTGCTCGACGGCGTCGACCTGGACGTCGCGGCGGGCAACGCATGCGGCGCTCAGTCGGATCGGGTATCGGCGTCGGCGCTGTTGCCCGACCCGGAGCAGGTGCCCGGTTCGCCCGGGGGGCGGTGCGAAGGGACGTCGTCCCCCTGGTCGATCTGGATGAAGCGGGTGCCGCAATCTGGGCACTTGCCTGCCATCAGATGGCCTCCACACCTTGGTAGGGGGGGTGGGATCCCGGCTGCTTACCGGGAGCCAGGGTGTAAGTGAAGTACACGTAGATGTGCGCACCCGAGTGGAAGGCCACATCGAGGCCATAGCGATGCGTCCCGCCCTGGATCGGGCGCACGCTTTCCACTTCGGTGTTCTTACTATTGGTGATCAGAGCCGCAATCCACGTCTCGAACTGCTTGACGGAGATCTTTTGTCTGTCAAGGTCGAAGGCGGGAACATCGGTCTGCTGGGGCGGCTCCCCTTCGATGATCCGTTCGGTGCTGTCGGCGCTGTCGCCTCCAGACGCGGCAGTGCGGACAGATCCCAGCACGATGCTGGCGCCAGTGCTGAACGAGACCTGAAGCCCCACAGGAGTGTCGTTTGTACCGGCGTAGCCGGTGACCCCGCTGACAGCCGGATTGGGCGTAGAGCTGATCAGGTCACTCAGGTAGGTCACAAAGCGTGCCAGGCGCATCGTCGAACTTCCTTGGGCTAGGCCGGTTGACCTGTGGAGTGTAAAGGACCAGCGGTCTCGGGGTCGGGCCTCTGATGAAGCCTGAGGCTGTTCATGCACTGGATGCTAGAAGGCGGACCGGGGTCGGCCAAGTTGTTGGAGTGGTACATCGAAGTGTGTTGGGACAACGCTCGACGACACGCACTCCCGGACACGGAGCTGAAGGAGCCCCGCTCGACAAGCAAGGAGCCCCGCCATACGGACGGGGCTGTGATCCAGGCGCGAATGCACCCCATGTATCGGGACTGCTGAGCCGGGTGAGCTCAGATCGTCGAACTCGCCGCCCTTGACTCCCTGGCTGAAGGCGTCCCACTCCGAAGGCGTGAAGTACAGCACCGCCGGAACACGCCTGAAACGGGCCCCTTCGATGAGCAGCGCGCCGATTCCGCAGCTCAGGCGCCATCGGCGCGGCGGGTGACGGCCTGCCCGCCCACGCCCGTCC
>NZ_BAAAHQ010000011.1:215991-276234 GCF_039525605.1 Nonomuraea longicatena
GCAGAACCACGAAGGGAACCGGGAACATGACCACCACCATCACCCGCGGCAACGCCTCCACCCGCACGCTGCTCACCGCCGCGGCGGCCGCCATGCCCGTCTGGACCGTCCTCGCGCTGACGCAGGCGTTCACCCGCGAGGGCTTCGACCTGGTCCGCCACCCCTTCAGCCAGCTCGCCACCGGCTCGCTCGGGTGGATCCAGATCGCCAACTTCCTGATCGTCGGCCCGTTGCTCATCGCCGGCTCCCTCGGGTTCCGCAAGGCCCTGCACGGCAAGCCCGGCGCCACCTGGGTACCGCGCCTGACCCGGATCGCCGGGATCGGAATGATCGGAGCGGGCGTCTTCGTCGTGGACGCCGGTTACGGCTTCCCCGTGGGCACACCGGCCGGGCCGCCGGCGGAGATGAGCTGGCACGCCGTCCTGCACATGGTGGCGGGGTCGGTGACGTTCCTCGCCTTCGCCGCGGTGTGCTTCATCCTCGGCCGGTACTTCACCCGTGCCGGCGCCCGAGGCATGGCCCTCCTCTCCCGCCTGGCCGGTGCGGCCGTGATCGTCGGTGACGGCTGGGCGATCACCGGCGGGCACGCCGGCTCGGTGACGCTCGCCACCGGCGTCGTCATCGCGATGGGCTGGATCTCCCTGGTCGCCGCCCATCTCCGCAAGTCCGCCTGAATCACCCACCACATCACCCCAGAGGAGAAACCATGAGAAAGATCGTCGCCGGGCTGTTCGTCTCGATGGACGGAGTCGTGGAAGCACCCGAGAAATGGCACTTCCCCTACCTCAACGAGGAGATGACGGCCGCGGTCGGCCAGATGTACGCCGAGGCCGACATCCTGCTGATGGGACGGACGACCTACGAGACCTTCGCCGCGTCCTGGCCGCACCGCAGCGGCGAACTGGCCGACGCGATCAACGGCATCCACAAGCTGGTCGCCTCGACCACCCTGGACACCTCCGACTGGAACAACACCACCGTGATCGACGGCGATGTCGTCACGACCCTGAAGGAGATCAAGGGGCGACCGGGCGGGAACATCGTCCTCGTCGGCAGCATCAGCCTGACGCGCAGCCTGCTGCAAGCCGGGCTCATCGACGAACTACGGCTGCAGGTGCACCCGATCGTGCTGGGCACCGGGATGCGGCTGTTCACCGAAGAGACCGGCCGGGTGCCCCTCAAGCTCACCCGATCCACCGCCTTCGCCACCGGCGTGCTGGACCTGACCTACCAGCCCGCCTGACCCACCGGCATCCTCACGGCGTGTCTCCCATGGTCGCTGAGACGCACGACCTCTCCAGGAAAGGACCGATACCCATGGCCAAGTTCGACTCCGTGCAGGACTACCTCAACGCCCTGCCCGAGACACAGCGGCAGATCACCGACCAGCTCCTGCCGATCATCGAGGCGGCTCTCCCCGGAGCCGGTGCCCTCTACCAGGGACACCCGGTGTGGAGCGCGGGAGAAAGCCCGGCAAGTCCCCGATCTGCTACGTCAAGGCCTACCCCTCCTACGTGACCTTCGGCTTCTGGAAGGGCCAGACGCTGACCGACCCGTCCGGCCGACTCGACGCCGGGGGCCGGGGGATGGCCGGGGTCAAGCTCCGCTCCCTCGCCGACATCGACGCCGACCTGTTCGCCGAGTGGCTGCACCAGGCACGAGCCATGGAAGCGACAGCCGGAAGCTGACCCAGCAAACCGCTGACGTACGACCGTACCGAGACATCCGCTGCACTCAACCCTGAAGGAAACCGAACATGAGCCTCCACACCGTCGTCTCCAAGGACGGCACCCAGATCGCCTACGACCGCTCCGGCAGCGGCCCCGTCATCATCATGATGGCCGCCGGGCCGACCGACCGCTGGGCCCTGGCGGGGATCGCCGAACTCCTCGCCAAGGACTTCACCGTCTTCAACTACGACCGGCGCGGCCGAGGCGACAGCGGCGACACCGCTCCCTACGCACGCGAGCGCGAGTACGAGGACCTGCAGGCACTCATCACGGAGGCGGGCGGGAACGCTGGGGTCTACGGCTCCTCCGGCGGCGCCGTCCTCGCCCTCCAAGCCGCCGCGTGGGGCGCCGACATCGGCCGGCTCGCCCTCTGGGAAGCACCGTTCATCCTCGAAGGCAGCCGACCGCCGGTCCGCGCCGACTACCGGCAGAACCTGGAGAAGCTCCTGGCCGAAGGCCGCCGCGGCGACATGCTCGACTCCTTCATGATCGACGCGGTCGGCATGCCCGCCGAGTTCGTCACCCCCATGCACGACCTGCCCATGTGGCCCGGCATGGAACGCATCGCCCACACCCTCGTCTACGACTCGATCATCACCGGCGACTTCTCCATCCCCGCGGAGCTGCACAAGGTCACCGTGCCGACACTCGTCCTCGAAGGCGGCACCACCCCATGGATGACCCAAGCCGCCAAGAAGCTCACCCAGACACTTCCCGACGCCCGCCACACGGTTCTCGCCGGGCAGACCCACGACGTCCAGCCGGCGGCCATCGCTCCGGTGCTGGCCGAGTTCTTCTCCTGATCCGCCGTTCACACGACAGCCGAACGGCTGTGCCGCGATCCCGTCCGGTCTTCCGACCAGGCGGGATCGCGGCTTGTTGCACTCACCCGGAAAGCCGGAGGTCACCGCCAAGATCTCCCGGCATCGTGTTGGCCGCCGAGGTGAAGCGCGCCCGCATCGCCGATTTCCTCCATGTTGGTGCGGTACGCTGCGCATGGCAGCTAGCCAAATTTGGCTAGTGAAGATCGGGAGGGTTCGATGAAGCCGGTACGGCTGCTGGTGCTGGGCGCGCTGCGCAGGCGCGGGCGCGCCCACGGCTACCAGGTTCGCGCGGATCTGGAGTCGTGGGGCGCGCACGAGTGGTCGACCGCCACCTCGGGCTCGGTCTATCACGCGCTCAAGAGCATGGCCGGTCAGGGCCTGCTGGTAACGCACGAGACGGTCGCCTCCGAGGCCGGGGGGCCGCCACGGATCGAGTACGAACTGACCCAGCAGGGCGAGCGGGAGTACCTCGACCTACTGGGTCAGGCGCTGGCCGCCCGCGAGCCGAGCCTGGACGTGCTGGGCGCCGCCGTCGGCCTCATCGAGGACCTTCCCCGGGAGCGGGCCCTGGAGTTGCTGCGCCAGCGAGCCCGCGCCATGCGCGAGTGGCGCGCGAGCATCACCGCGCATCTGCCCGAGGACGCGGATCTGGCGACCTGGGGCCCGGTCGGTGAGGTGCTGTCCCTGTGGCTGAGCACCGCCGACGCGGGCGCCCAGTGGACCGACCGGATGATCCGCCGCCTGGAAGAGGGCGCGTTCACCATGACCGGCGAATAGGAGTTCCCCCGATGGCCGACGAGATCGCCATACCGCTGCTTCCCTGCCGCTCCATCGACGAGATGGCCGACTTCTACACGATGCTCGGTTTCCACCGGATCTACTACCAGGTCCGTCCGAACCCGTACGTGTTGCTCAAGCGCGAAGATCTTCAGCTGGGCTTCTTCGGCATGCCGGAGGCGTTCAAGCCCGAAGACTCCTACGGGACCTGCGCGATCGTCGTGCCGGACACCGGAGAGCTGTTCGAGGCGTTCGCCGAGGGCATGCGCGCGGCGCACGGCAAGCTCCTGGTCTCCGGCATCCCCCGGATGACCCGGCCACGCAGGCGGAAGAACGACGGCAACCACTCCGGCTTCGCCGTCATCGACCCCGGCGGCAACTGGATCCGCTTCACGGCCGCCCGCCCCCTGCCGGAGAAGGAGGAGGCCACGAGCAGGCTCACCACCTCGCTGGACCGCGCGGTCGTGATGGGCGACTCCAAAGGCAATCACGGGCGGGCGGCCGAGATCCTGGACGGTGCCCTGGAGCGGGACAAGGACACCGCGTCGGCGGCCGAGCTGCTGGAGGCGCTGGTTTACCGGGCCGAGCTCGCCGTCCGCGCCGAGGACCACGCCGCCGCCGGGCACGCCCTGACCCGGGCGCGCGCCCTCACCCTGACCGAGGCGGAACGCGAGCAACTCGCCCAGCCCCTGGCGGCCATCGACGACCTCGCGGCCGTGCTGGGTCTCTGACCGGGTACGGCGCTTGCACGGGGTCGCCGAGCGGCTGCGCGCGCATGTGGCTGAGGCGGGCGTGACGGCCAGGCGATGGTGTCCGTGGCCGTGCACGATCAGGGCTCGGCCGGGTGCCCTGTGGTGCGGCCGGTTTCCGCATCGGCCGAGGGCGGGCGGAGTGGCGGCCATGGGTGCGGCGGGGTCAGGCCCACAGTGCGTACACGTGGTTGTCGTCGCTGCCCACGAAGACGGTTCCGTCGCCGGCCGCCGGTGAGGACCAAAGGTTCTAGTCAGGAGTCGCCGCAGGACCGGCTGATCACCCGGAGCTGGGTCGCGGTCCCGGCGCGGACCTGCTCGGCGGCGGACGCCGCCGAGGCCGCGTCGGTGACCACGGCGCTCTTGTACGTCTCGGCCAGGCCGCCCAGGACGTCGTCGAAGCCCGGGTCACCGGACTCGACGCCGATCGTCCGCAGCCGCCCGGCGGCCTCGTCGAGTGCCTTGCGCATTGCGGCGGGGTCGCCGGTCAGCGTGGGCAGCCTCGACACGAGGCCGTCGGCGATCTCGGTCGCCTTCGCGCACGCCTCTGCCCGATCCAGGAGGTTCCCGGCCTCCTGGATCGTCCCGCACCCTGTGGCGAGGAGGACCGCGCAGAGGGCGGCCGAGAGCGATCTCATGCGTGCGACCCTATGTCAGCCGGTCGTCGACGCTGCCCTGGAAGATGGCGAGCAGTCCTTCCTCCAGGCCCAGGGTGTGGAATTCGTTGGCACCGTGCACGAGGCCCAGCTGCACGTTCTCGGCCACGGCGAAGTCCTCCTGGTCGAAAACGGCGTCGTTGGTGAACTCGAAGCGTTTTGCGAGACCCGCCTCGCCGCGCTCGCCGGGGAAATCCGGCTCGCGGTACAGCATCTCGTGGGTCCAGATGGTCCGGTCCGGCCCCTCCGGATGGAAGATGTTGATCGACACGTAGTCCGGGTGCATGATGAAGAACGTGTTCGGGAAGAGCACGTAATAGACCGAGGCGTATTCGAGGATCCGCCAGGTCTCCGGATCCGACCCCCGCGCCTCTTCGATATTGCTCCGGGCGGCGATCATCCGGATGTGCGGGCCGTGTTCCGTGTGCGCCAGCACGCCTTTTCTGAACATCTTCGACAGCGTCGTGCGGTGCAGATAGGGGACGTGGTACCCCTCAAGATAGGTCTTGATCAGCATTTTCCAGTTGGCCTGCTTGATCACCTTGGACTTCCGGTAGCGCACCAGGCCGTCGACCTGGAAGTCCACCAGGTCGTCCAGCATGGGCCCGAGGTAGGCCGCGAGGTCGAGGTCGGCCTCCGCCGTGGGGTGGATCCAGACCAGCCCGCCCGCCTCGGCGACCGGAAGCTCCTTCAGGCCGTACTCACGGCGGTCGAGCCCGGGGAAGTTGTATTCGCGGGTGATCGACCGCAGCGTGCCGTCCAGGTCGTACACCCAGTTGTGGAACGGGCAGACGAACGCCTTGAGCTGCTTCTCCTCGCCGGACACCAGCCGCGCGCCCCGATGGCGGCACTGGTTGAGGAAGCCGCGTAACCGCCCTTCCTTGTCGCGCACGATGACGTAGGGCAGCCGGTTCCAGTCGCTCAGGAGGTAGGAACCGGGTTCGCGCAGGCTGGAGACGTGACCGGCCACGAGGGGGTGGGTGCGGAAGACCTTCTCCATCTCCCGGTCGAAGATCTCGGTCGAGGTGTAATTGGAGACGGGTACCCGGACCACTTTGCCGAGCATTTCTTCATTACGGTCCTGTTCCCTGAGTGCGAACAGTTTCCGCATGGTGTCGATCTGTTCTCGTTGTTTCACCGCACACTCTCGCTGATGGTGTATGATCTTGGTGGATTGAATCACGGTGTGCGGTCGCCGTCAATGGGCATCTCGGTTATGGGAGCATGAATGGACCTGCAGCAGTTCGCGCGTGACGTGTTCGCATCTCAGCCGTTCAGCCAGTTCATCGGGGCACAGCTCTCCGAAATAGGCGCCACCAGCGCGGAAATCAGAATTCCGATCGCCGACAACCTGAAGCAGCAGCACGGGTTCGTGCACGGCGGCGTGATCAGCTATATCGCCGACAATTCCATCACCTTCGCCGGCGGCCTGGCACTGGGCGGCAACGCGCTGACGTCCGAATTTAAGATCAACTATCTGAAGCCGGCGGTCGGCGAGGTGCTCGTCGGCCGCTCCTCCGCGAAAAGCGTCGGAAAACGGCAGGCGGTGTGCCAGTGCGAGATCTACGTCGTCGCCGACGGCCTGGAGAAACTGTGCGCCATCGCCCAGGGGACCGTGGTGCCCGCCGGGTCCTGACGGCTCAGCGCAGTTCGATCAGCCGGGCGACCTTGAGCCCCAGATGCAGGGCCAGCCGCTCGCGCTCGCCCAGCGGCTGACCGGCCTCGTGCGTCACGGTCGCCACCAGCGTGCGCACCGGCCCGGCCGTGATCAGCTCCTCCTCGATCAGCCGATGCGCCGCGTCGCCGCGCACTCGTTCGTCGGCCGAGATCAGGTCGCGCACCAGCTCGCGTTCGCGTCCCCTGCTCAGCTCGCCGAGCAGGAAGTCCCGGTGCAGTACGCGCGCGGTGTTCTCCGCCGCCCGCCGCAGCGCCGCCGCGTCCTGGCCGGTCACCGGGCCGTCCGAGGCGAGCAGCCACAGGAAGCCGAGGAGACTGTGTTCGTACCGGACCGGCATGCCCACGCGCGCCACCCGCAGCCCGAGCTCCGGCCGGGCCGGTACGGTGAACAGGCCGGTGGCCCGAGCCGCGCCGCCGGCCCTGACGTGCGCCACCAGCTCGGCCGGCACACTCCTGCGCATGATCGACTCGACCCGGGCGTCGTCCGTCTCCCCGGTGTGCGAGTTGTAGGCGAGCAGCCGCAGGTTGGGGTCGTCGAGCGCCACCGACCGGCCGAGCCGGGTCCCGAGGTTGTCGACCAGTCGCTGGAGCTCCGATGCCATGCCTCGCAGGCTAGTCGCGCCCTTCAGTCCACCGGCGTCATGCCGAGCTCGCGCATGAGGAAGGACACGATCTCCGAGTAACGCTCGATCGCCTCGGCGCCGTCCAGCGGGGTGTGCCCGGCCCCCTTCCACACCCTGAGCATGACCGGGTGCCCGGAGGTGCTGGCCGGACGCAGCGCGGAGGTGAACATCCGCCCGTGGAACGGCTGGCACCCGAGGTCGTGCTCGCCGAACGCCTGCAGGATCGCCGGGTAGGCCGTCCCCGGCCGGACATTGTGGTACGGGGAGTACTTCCGGATGATCGCGGCGTCCTCCCGCTGGTCCGCGTCCCCGTAGTCCTCGTGGAAGACCGAGTAGACGTCCCGGTGGCCGTGGGTGAGCGGCCTGAGCATCTCGAACAGCGGTACCTCGGCGACCAGCGCCCGCCACAGGTCGGGGCGCTGGGTGAGGGCCACGCCGGCGACCAGGCCGCCGTGGCTGGAGGAGTGGAACGCCAGCCGGCCGGGCTCGGACAGCCCGGCCGCGATCAGGTCCTCCGCCACGGCGTACAGGTCGTCGAAGGTGGTCTGCTTGCCGGCCAGCCTGCCCTGCTCGTACCAGTCGCGGCCGTACTCCGCGCCGCCCCGCAGCACCGCGTGCACATAGATCCCGCCCGCCTGTAGAAAAGGCGCGTAGTCGCCGAGGTAGCGCGGCAGCCACGCCACGTTGAAGCCGCCGTAGGCGTTGACGAGCGTGGGCTGCGGGCGGTCGAGGTCCAGGTCCTTCCGGTGGATGACGAAGCAGGGCAGCCGGGTCCCGTCGCGGCCGGTCGCGAAACGCCTGGTGACCGTCATCCCGGCCAGACCCGGCCGGGCCCGGCCCACCGCGATCGGCTCGTCCCCCTCGACCCGGTAGGCGGCCGTCGGCTCGACGAAGGTGTTGAAGGAGAACACCGGTACGTCGGAGCGGTCGAACCGGCGGAAGATCAAGGCCGTCGGCGAGCTGCCGAT
Source organism: Nonomuraea longicatena (assembly GCF_039525605.1). NCBI lineage: Bacteria > Bacillati > Actinomycetota > Actinomycetes > Streptosporangiales > Streptosporangiaceae > Nonomuraea > Nonomuraea longicatena. The sequence goes on from NZ_BAAAHQ010000011.1 coordinate 223,996, forward strand.
GCCCGGCAGCGGGATCCGGCCCAGCGGCTCGCCCTCGACGGTGAACAGCCGGAAGCCGATGGCCGCGTCCACGACGTCGCACAGGACGAGACGGTCGCCGGCCTTGGTGACGCAGCGCAGCACCGCGTCGGACTCGGGGACGAGTTCGCGCCAGGTCCACTCGTCGGTCGAAGTGGCGACCGGAATGGCGACCAGCCGCCCGCGCGGCGCGTCCCCGGTGACCACGGCGAGGTAGGTGTCCTCGTCGTACCAGACGCCGTGGCACTCGCCCGCGTACCCGGGCGGCAGGAACGGCCGCCACGTGCCGGTCCGCCGGTCGCCGACGTGTGTGGCCGCCTGCTCGTGCTGCCCGGACAGCGTGATCACCCAGGTGCCGCCCGGCGACACCTGCGGGGTGAGCCCGGACGGCGAGCCGGGCAGCCCACCGGGGTCGATCTCGTGGACCAGTTCGCGCTGTTCACCCTCCATGTACCAGACGCGGTGCTCGCCGCCCTCCGACCGGTCGCACACGTAGAAGGCGCTGCCGTCGGGCAGCCAGCCGGGCACGGCGCCGGAGAGCAGATGCGGGTGAGACGCGAGCGGCAGGGGGCGGCCGGTTCCGGTGTCCACGACGCGCAACGGGCCGATCGGCCGGCCGCCGTGGTACAGGCCGAAGACCACGCGGTCGCCGTCCGGGCTGGGCTCGAACCAGACGAGCTGCGCGGGCCTGCCGTCACGCGCGTGGTCGTCGTCGCGGGGATCGACGAGCAGCCTGCCCGGGTCGTCCGCCGAGTCCGAGACCCACACCCCCTGCTCCGGCTGCCCCGCTTCCACCGGGCCCATCCGGAACCACCGGCCGCCGAGGCGGCGCGGAGCGCCCGCCCCCAGGCTGTCGAAGGCGGCGGCGGCCGCGACCTGGGCGTGCACCCTCGGAAAATGGTGCCAATCGCGCAGATAGGAGCGCGCGGCCTCGTCCTCCTGTTCCTGCCAGGCCAGGGATTCCTCGGTGTCCTCGCGCAGCCACTCGTACGGGTCGCTCATGTGTACTCCTCGCACGTCACACCCTCGGGAACTGGTCCTTCCGGCACGCTACCGATGAGGTGTCGCCGTCGACCGTGGACGATCGTCGTGATCAGCGAGTGCGGATTCCGACAGATGTCGCAGCGCGAAGGCGCGCCCGCCGAGGTAGCGGGCGCGCCTTGGGCAGGTCAGTCGAGGTACCACTTGCCGCACTTGCTCGTCCCGCCGATCCGGGCGCAGGCACGCGCGGCGTAGTAGTTGTTGAAGACCGACTGCGTCCGCCAGGTGAACGGGCCGCACTGCTTCCACCCCCGTGCCTCGGCCTCCGTCCGCCCGATGATGCCCTTCCGGTCGGCGGGGAAGCGCCGGTGACTGCGGTCCACCCACACGCGGTCGCCCGACTGCCGCCCCGACTTGATCTCCGCCCGGCTGTACCGGTCGAAGATGCTCTCGTTCTGCAACTCGACCCGCCGCCCCCGGTAGTCGAACGACGCGCCCGACCCCACGGCGCGGAACCTGCCCATGACGCCGTTGCCGTCGCAGTCGTCCGGCGACGCCACCGAGGTGCCCGCCTCCGCGTGGGCGGTCGTCGCCATCGGGAGCCCCAGTACCCCGATGGTGATCATGATCGTGATGATTCTCATGTTCCCTCCCCGTCCGGTCTTCGGCCACCACCGTGGGGCGCGCTCGGCCCGCCGCTCAACAGTTGCTCGGGCGAATGGGACGGATGGGACGCTTCCCAGCCCCTGACCTGCGAGTTCCGAGAGGTCTTGGGACGGGACTGCCGCCGCGCGGAACGGCCTGGGATCATAACTGGCGATGGCTCATTCGACGCTTCTGCAGAGCTTGAAGAAACGCAGCGGACAGAGTTACACCGACCTCGCCAGGAAGACCTACCTCAGCAGTTCGACGCTCCACCGCTACTGCACGGGCAAGGCGCGGATCCCCGACGCCGCCGTCCTCACGCGCATCGCCCGCGCCTGCGGCGCCACCGACCAGGAGATCGTGGAGCTCACCCGCGCCTGGCTCGCCGACCGGGACCCCGAGCCCACTCAGCTTGCCGATCCCGCCGCCCCCACTGAGCCGGCCGATCCCGCCGTTCGCGCCGATCCCGAGGTCGGCGCTTTCGCGCCGGCCCGCAGGTCGGTACGGCGCGGCAGGGCGTTGCGCGTCGCGGCCGTGGCGCTCCTGCTGGCGGCGACGGGCCCGCCAGGCGGCCCGTCCGAGGCCGCTCCGACGCAGTGGGTCAGCGGCCCGAGCTGGGTCATCGCCCCCAAACCCGTGGAACCCACCAGATTCGGCGTGACCGTGAACAGCAACACCGGCGAGGTGCCCGGCTTCCGGGTGGGATCGGTGCGCTTCTGGGACAGCCACAGCCGATGGACCCAGATCGAACCGCGTCCGGGCGAGTACGACTGGAGTGCCACCGACCGCCTCGTCAACAGCGCGCGCCGCGCCGGGCTGCCCGCGCTGTTCGTCCTCGGCGGCACCCCCGCGTGGGCCGCCCCCGACGCGCCGCGCATGGCCTACCCCGACGGCTCGCGGGCCGCCGCCCCCGACGATCTGCGGCATTGGGAGAGGTTCGTCGGCACGCTCGCCGAGCGGTACCGGGGCCGGATCGAGGCGTACGAGCTGTGGCCGAACGGCAACGACCGCCGCTACTACGCCGGGGACACGGCGTCGCTCGTCGAGCTGACCAGGGTGGCGAGCCGCGCCATCCGGCAGGCCGACCCGAAAGCCGTCGTGGTCTGCCCCGGCATGGGACGCCTGTGGAGCGACGAGGGCCGCGACCTGCTCCGCAGGTTCGCCGAGGCGGGCGGTTACGCCCACTGCGACGTGGCCGCTGTCAAGCTGCACCAGCGCATCGCCTCCGATCCGCCGGAGACCGTACTGTCGATCCTCGACTCCGCCTACAAGATCATGCACGGCGCGGGCGTCCACCCGCCGATCTGGAGCACCGGCACCACCCACGACCTCGTCCTGGAACACCCACTGGACGAGGCCCGCGCGATCGACCACGCGGTGCGCTTCTTCCTGGCCGGCATCTACGGCAGCGCCAGCGGGAACCTGCAGCGCACCTACTTCTACGCCTGGGGCAACCCGAACCTGCCGATCGTGCTCCAGGCCGTCGGCGGGGCGCCCACCAAAGCGGCGCTCGCGGTCGAGCAGCTGCAGCGATGGCTGGCCCGCGCCCGGGTGCGGGCCTGCGGGAAGGGCGCGGCGATCCGGCTGCCCGCCAACGTGTGGCAGTGCGAGTTCACCGTCCCGGACGCCTCAGGGCGGCAGCAGGACGCCGTCGTACGCTGGACCCACGCGGGCACCGCCTCGACCCCGGCCCCACCGGGCGCCGCCCGCCTCCACCGCCTCGACGGCGTTTCCACGCCGATCTCACCCGGCGACTTCCTCGACATCGGCACCCGGCCGGTGCTCATCACACGGACTCCAGCCACGGCGGGGCCACCGTCGTGAAATGCTGCCAACTGCCCGGTTCCGCGCCCGGCAGCCCGCTGCCGACCTCGGACAGGTGCCGCAGCGTGAAACCCGCCTCCACCAGGCTGTTGACGATCCGGCTCAGCGTCTGCGTGTACTCCCTCGGCTCGCTGATCCGGCGGCCCTCCGGCGTCCGGTTGTAGACCCAGGGCTGGTCGGGGTAGCTGGTCTCGGACTCGTCCAGGTAAGGGCGCCTGAGCGAGTAACCGTCGCCGTTCCACGCCTCGTGGGTGAGCCCGGAGCCGCAATGGAGTCCGATCTTTGGGATCGGATGGAGGCAGCGGCAGGGTGATCGCCTCCACCCAGTCGGGCAGGCCGCAATGGAGTCCGACCTTTGGGATCGGATGGAGGATCCGAGGACAAGAGGCTGTCGCCTCCCGTGACGGAGCCGCAATGGAGTCCGACCTTTGGGATCGGATGGAGGCCGAGGGCGCGCCCCTGGTGATCGACGACACCGCGCCGCAATGGAGTCCGACCTTTGGGATCGGATGGAGGGCGCGGGGCAGGGCCCGGACGCCTACTGGAGCAGCGGCCGCAATGGAGTCCGACCTTTGGGATCGGATGGAGGTGTCTGTGACGTTGATAAACGGCTGTGTGGCGACGGCAGATGGCGGGGTTGGCGGGTGATTTGTACATGAAACGGGGGGTTTGGGGTTCGGAACCTCCCGGGGAAACTGTGTGAGCTTCGGGTTCCGAAGTGGGTGGCGCCCCTGAAGGGGTCACCGTTGTCGGTTTCTGTTGTCAAGTGGCTGTGGTTGATTAGAGCGATTCGAAGAGGCCCAGGCCGAAGTGGGAGAGGTGGCCCAGGGCGAGTGGGCCGGAGACGGGTTCCGGGAACTCCAGTTCAAGGGCATGTGCGGCACGAGTGCCAGTGGAGCTGGGGTCTCGCCGTCGGCGTCGGACGAACATGGTGAAGTGCGGCTCAGTCTGCTCCTGGACGATCAAATCATGTGACGGTCTACCGCGATAGGTCAGCTCCCGCGCCACCTCCCCGAGTAGAAAGTCTCCGACGTCCCAGCGAGGCTTGCGGTGACGTGAGGATACGAACGGTGTGGCCGACCGCCAGCGCCGAGCCGGAGCCGCAGCCGGACAACACGATCAGCGCGACGAACGCGAGAGGGAACGCACCCTCTCAGTGTCGCCGATTCTGTCGGTGCCGCCTGCTTTGCTGGTCGCCGCAGCCGGAGGATCCGGCTCGGGGAAGGTGGCGGAGATGATGCTCCCGGCGGGAGACGAAGAGCGTTTCTGGGCCCTGGTGGAGGCGGCGTGGGCGCCCCTCGGCCCGTCGGCGACCGAGGCCCGGCAGGCGCTCGCCCGCCGCGACCCGGCCGAAGACGTGTGGAACAACCAGGCCCTGGGCTTGGTCGACTCCATGCTGCCGCGTTTCCTCGATCAGCTCGCCGACCTGACGCGCGAACTCCCGGCCGCCGACCTGGTGAGCCTCGACCGGGTGATCGAGCGCAAGCTGTACGACATCGACCGAGCCGACATCCAGGAGGTGACCGACGGCTCCGACGACGGCTTCCTGTACGCACGCGGCCTCATCGTCGCCTTGGGCCGCGACTTCTACAGCGCGGTCGCCCGCGACCCGAGAATGGCGGTGCCGGACGGCGAATGCGAGGACATGCCCTACTTCTTCTCCCGCCTCCACCACCGGCGCTTCGCTTCCTTCCCCGACACCGGCTCAGGCATCTCCCGCGAATCGGCCAGCAACCCCGTCGGCTGGGCGTCCTGACACCGGACCGGACATGATCAACCGGCCTCACGCAGCGGCCGGAACTCGACGCTGAGCCGCATCCCCAGAGCCTCTGCCAGGCGCTCCAACATGGGGATGGGCGGCATGGTCCCGCCTGCCTCGAACCGCGCCACCGCCGACTGCTTCAGCCCCGTGCGCTCCGCCACTTCGGCTTGCGTCAGCCCCAGCCCCTCACGCCGCACCCGCACGGCCTCACCCAGCTCGCACCGGATCCTGGCCGCCTCATAGGCCGCTCCGGCACCGGGCCGACCCATCACCTCGGTCTTCCTGTCCGCCGCCGCAATGGAGTCCGACCTTGGGTCGGATAGAGGACAGTGCCTCCAGGCTGAGGAGAATCCCGAGAATGTCGTGGCCGCAATGGAGTCCCCCTATGGGGTCGGATGGAGGCAGCGAGACCGAGGCACACCAGTCCGCCTACCCGGTGCCGCAATGGAGTCCGACTTTTGGGATCGGATGAAGGCTGAGGAGACGACGAACTCCAGCGGCGAGGCTCTGGCCGCAATGGAGTCCGACCTTCGGGATCGGATGAAGGCGCAGAATTCGCGCGGGCGGCCGGACCCGGTGTAGGCGCCGCAATGGAGTCCGACCTTTGGGATCGGATGGAGGCCGAGCACTGTCGGCGTCTACAACGCCGCTGGCGCGGGGGCCGCAATGGAGTCCGACCTTTGGGATCGGATGGAGGTGTCCGTGACGTTGGTAAACGGCCTTATGGCGACGGCGGATGGCGGAGTGGTCGGGTGGTTTGTACATGAAGCGGGGTGTTTGGGGTTTGGAACCTCCCGGGGAAACCGTGTGAGCTTCGGGTTCCGAAGTGGGTGGCGCCCCTGAACGGGTGACCGTTGTTGGTTTTCTGTTGTCAAGTGGCTGTGGTTGGTCAGAGCGATTTGAAGAGGCCCAGGCCGAAGTGGGAGAGGTGGCCCAGGGCGAGTGGGCCGGATACAGGTTCCGGGAACTCCAGTTCAAGGGCGTGCCCAGCACGAGTGCCAGTGGAGCTGGGGTCTCGCCAGCGGCGTCGGACGAATGTGGCGAAGCGCGGCTCAGTCTGCTCCTGGACGATCAAAGCAGCTGATGGTCTACCGCGATAGGTCAGCTCCCGCTCCACCTCCCTGAGTAGAAAGTCTCCGACGTTCCAGCGAGGCTTGCGGTGACGTGAGGGTACGAACGGTGTGACCGAGCGCCAGCGGCGAGCTGGCCTTACCCAGTCGTCGGGCAGCAACTCTTCACCTCCGGCGCCGGTGAGCAGGACCTGGAGGTTGCGTGGTCCGGTCACGCCCTCGGGGACCCCGACGCTTCGGCGTCCCAGCGCGTCGAGTACGTCGAGTTCCCGAGTACTCAACCCGCCCGGTGTCCAGACGACGATCTCGTCGATTCGCCCGTCCCCGTCAGCGTCGTACGGCAGAAAGTGCGCATGTCGATGCGCGTCGGTGAGTGGTACGCCCTCGGCGGACTTGCCGGCGAGCAGGCTCTCGCCCGCCCCTCTCCCACGCGTGAGCATCTTGACGCAGGCTCCCCGCAGCGCGTCCATCAGGGGAACCGCGTGCGCGAGGCGCGGCTGCCGCAGACCGTGGACGGTCAACCGTACGACGGTGACCTCCGCCCGAGGCCGTACCGCCGTCCGGCGCGGCTCCGACGGCGCGGGCACCGCGTAGGCGATCTTGTGGGCTCCCGGAGGGTAGAGCAGTTTGGCCGCGCGGACGTCGGCCGGTCGCTGGAGCAGCGCGTCCAGGTCGAGCGGCAGGCTCGGACACAGCAGCTCGGCCTGCTGCTGGTGCGGGGCGACGGCGTCGAGGTCCAGCCCGACCGGTACGGCGGCGCCGTGGCCGGCGGCCTCCGGCGGCACCCGGTCGAGCACCCGCGCCTCACACGTGGAGTCGGCCCGCCCGAGGTAAGGAACGGACTTCGCCAGCCGCGCGAACGCCTCCCGCTGCTCGGGGTCCAGCTCAACCGGCCAGACGGCGTACACGGTCTGGTCGCCGTCCAGGACGGCGAACGCGTCGATCGCCTTGTCCGAGCTGGTGGATCCGCTGCGATGCCGGGCGTCGGGATAGTAATGACGGGAGTGCGCGATCCGGTACGGCGGCAGCCGGTACGACGGCGGCACGGCGAGCGCGGCCAGCAACGGATGCACGACCCGCTCCTCCAGTTCCGGCACCCGCATGCGCCACGTGGCATAAAGGGCGCGCAGCAGCCGCCACGGCGAGGGCGGGATCTCGACGACCCCCTCGTTGACGTACCGCCCCCACGGGGTGGCGTGATATCGGCCCCAGGGAAAGTGGACGGCCAGGACGACGGCCATGTCAGCTCTTCCACAGGACGGTGACCGGCTCGGCGCCGACGTCGCCGACCAGCGCGGCGATGCGCGACTCCAGCGCGACCACGTCGGGCAGGTCCTTCGGCTGCTCGACGACCTCCAGGTCACACGCGGTGCGCAGCCGCAGCCCGCGCGCGAGCAGGGTGCGGATCTCCCAGAGCGCGAGCAGCGTCAGCAACTCGGTGACGTCAGCGCCGAGGCCGTACGAGCGCAGCAGATCGACGTCCACGACGAACATCGCCTTGATCTCCGAAGCGGTCCATTCCACCCGGTGGAAGGGGATCGAGCCGTACCCCTCGCTGGTGCCGCTCTCGCCCGCGACGAGCTGGTGGCGCACGTGGTCGGCTTTGCGCCCGCCGCTGAACACCTCGCGCACGTCGTACGCCTCGATGACCGAGGACACCGCGCGGGTGAACCGGGGCTGCCCGAGCCACGACTTGTGGCTGAAGAACACGCCGTGGAGCAGGCAGAACGGGTCCAGTTCCCAGACGGCGCGGGCCATCCGGGGATAGTCGAGCGGCGTGTCCTTGACCAGCCCGAGCCGGTCACGGATGACGTCGAGCATGGGCCTGCCGTCGAGGGTGGAATCGCGGACGAACGCCGACGCGAGCCGGTGGGCCTCCTCGCGCGAGGAGGTCAGATACCCGTCGGGATCGTCCCGCCGGCACACCCGCACGTACGGCAGCGCGGCCACCAGCGCGGCGGGCCGACGCTCGGCCCGGTCCCACGCGGTGGCCTCCAGTCGATTGGCCATGGATTGCACGGATTCCACCAGCAGGCTGTCCCCGCTGCCCGCCCGGCTGAACTTGGCCGCGCCGACGTCGGGGAAGCTCGTCGGCTGGAAGGTCGATCCCAGCACGGGCCGCAGGTGGACGGTGAAACGCAGGCGCGGCTGGTCCAGGGGGATCACGCGGGCACTCCTTCGGTATCGGAAACGGCTTGGTCGACGAGCTCGGCGACGCAGATCCGCGTGAGGGACCGCTCTCGGGCCCGCCGGGTGACCGGCAGCAGGAGGGCGGCGGCCAGGCGGGCGCCGTTCACCCGGGACGGTGGCGGGCTGGGGACACGTGGTCGCAGCCCCGCCATGCGCAGCCGCAGTAACGCCTCCCTGACCACGCCGTCCACATGCCCGGCGGCCAGCCGGGCGGCCCAGCCGGGGCCGGGCGCGAGCTCAACCGCGTGGTGACGGTCCTCGCCGCTGCGCTCGTCGCGCACTTGGACGGTCAGGACGCCGGTGCCGAAGAACGGCAGAAGCAGTGAGACCGTCCAATCGGGCAGCAGCCGATCCTGCTGCGGCCAGGCGGCGGCGCCGGGACGGCACCCGAGCGCCAGCAGTCCCCGCAGGTGGTCGGCGATCAGCTCGTCGCGAACGAAGGCCGCGACGAACGCGGCGACCAAGCCCGGCGGAACCCGCTGCCCGCGCGCATAACCCGTCTGCGCGCCCCGGACCGTGGAGGCCGCGCGCCCGTCGTCATCCGGCGCTTCGGGGGGTGTGAGCGCCCGGACCCGGTGCGCTGCGGCGAGTGCCCGCGCCAGCGTCGGGCCGTACAGATCGACTCCGCTGCCGGGTGCGTCCTGCCAGCTCCTGCCGGTCACCCGGGTGAGCAGGGCCCGGATCTCAGGGCCGCTCGTCCCGGTGCCGTCCCTCAGGGCGGCGAACGCGGCGGCCAGCCAGACCTCAGGCGAGCCGTCGTCCAGCGCCGTCAGCCAATCTGCCCGCTCGTTCGGAAGGTAGGGCGCGATCTCCTTGCGCATGCGCCCCGACCGGCCGACCTGTTCGTGCAACCGTCCGAACTCGACCACGAACCGGCCGAGCGCCGCCCGCCCCTGCCCCGCCGCAATCGCGTACATCTCGCGTTCGACCCGCCGCAGCGCCGTGGCGACCTCGCCGGGCGGGTCCGCTCTGCGGACCTGCTCGATCCACCGGTACGGCTCGCGCAGCAACGCCTCTTCCGGACGCGCCACGACGGCGATCTTCCCGGCATGGACGGCCAGCGGGTTCTGCCCCAGCCGTTCGGCGATTACGAACCGGTGGAACGCGGTCAGCCCTCGGTCGACGCCCAAGGAGGCCAGGGCCATCGCGAACTCCAGCCCCGAGACCGCCTGGTGGCCCCGCCACTGCGCCCGTCCCTCGCCGATCAGCTGGGCCACCTCGGCGGCACCGGCCGGACGGTCCCAGACGGGCACCCACTGCTCGCCCTTGACCGGCTCGGACTCGGCCGCGCTGCCGTGCCCGAGCGGAGTCGACCGGGTGAAGAACGGCTTCGCCTCGCCGGCGCCGCCGACGCCGTTGCGTCGTACCGCGGCGCTCGCGAACAGCAGCGTCCCCTCCATGACCAGCACGAACGACCAGGGGTTGGCGAAGCCCCGATCGTTGTCGTCGGCCGCGGAGTGGATGCCGCCCGCCCGCCCCGGGTCGTACTGGCCGACGGTGTCGCGTAGATACGCCACGTCCTCCCGGCCGTACAGCGCCGCCGCCGCCCACCTGTGGCTCTGGGCCGGATCCGCCTTCGGCCCCATGAGCCGCCGCAGCCGGTCGTAGTAGGTGGCGGACAGGTCCTGCCGTCCGAAGTTGCCGCCGGTCCCGGCCAGTGCGTTGAACGCCACGTCGTCCACGGTCAGTGTGACCGCGACGTCCAGCCAGGGCAGCGCGTCATCGGGCAGGAGGTTCCGGCAGAGCCGGATCACATCGATCTTGTGGGACTTGTCCCAAAGCTCACCCTTCTTGCCACCCCAGCCCAGGCGCCGCCCCTCGGCCACGATCCGGCGTCCGACCGCGATGGCCCGGCGCAACGGGGCCAACCGCTCATCGTCGAGATCCTGGACGGCTTGCAACGTCTGCTCGGCGGTCGGGCTCTTGCCGTTGCCGGCGAACCCCGAGCCGGAGTTCCACGGTGAGACGATCGGCGTCGGCACGTACAGGCGGGCCAGCCACGAGGCCAGGTCCTCCTCCCGCAGCGTCGTGTCCAGCACGGCCACGTCGCCGCGCCAGTGCAGCCGCGCGTACGGATCGACCTGCGCGGCCACCACGCGCAGCAGGCCGAGCGCCTGCAACTGCCCGGCCAGCACCTCGGCACGGCACCCGCGCAGCTCGATCCGGCTCATGGGCCCTCCCGATACCCACGGCTGACGCGCATGTCGGCGATGCGCACCAACGCCTCCAGGAAGGCCAGCCGGAACGGCCCCAGATCCGGCCGGTCCCGCAGCGTCACGGCCCGGGACGTCCAAGTCAGCCCCTCGACCGCCCCCAGCCGCAACTCGTCGGTGGACAGCGTGAGCGGCCCCACCCGCTCGTCCGGCACCGGCGGCGTCCGATCACCGTCGGCGACCCCCAGGATGGTCGGTGGATCGGCGGCGGACTCGTTCCCGACCGACCGCACGCTCAGGCGGACCTTTCCATGGTGCGCGGCGGCCAGGTAGACGACCAGGTCGCGTTCCGGCTCGCCGTCCAGCAACCGGCAGGACGGATGGGTCAGCATCAGCGCACTCACCAACTCGTGCCGGAAGTACGGCCGGGCGTGCCGGATCCGCCCACCCGGAGACTTCGCCAGCAGCCCTTCGACCGTCGGTTCGCCGACCTGTCTGAGTGTCTCCTGGAAGACCTGATGGCATTTGCCGAGGTCGTGGTAGCGCCCCGCCATCGCGGCGGCCCCGAGGTGCCCGTGGTCCAACCCCGGCAGCCGCAGCTCGCCGCACAGACGGACGACCTCCTGTTCGACGTCCTGCAGATGCTGCGACAGGGTGACCCACGGCTGCCCGTGCGAGCTCAGCGGGTCCGCACCGATCGAGTCCTCCGACGGTACGGCCCGCACCGGAGCCAGCACCTCGACCGGCTCCCGCTTCTCCGGCGCCCACCCCAGCACCGGGTCGTACCCGCCACCGGCGGCGTTCGCCAGCAGCACCGCGCCGGGCACGACGTCCGAGCGGGCCGCCTGCCGCCACACCCCGTCAACGCGATCCTTCACCCAAACCCGCCGTAGGTGCTTTCTCCGCACATCGGCCACCGGCGCGGGACAGAGCTCTCGCCGCAGCGGCCACGGTTCGTCCTCGGCGGGCCGTCCGCCGGTGGCCGACCAGTCGCGCCACGCCACGAAGACGCCGCCGTCGTCACCGTCCCGGATCCACAGGCTGACGTCGATGTCGGCCCCGCTGAGATCCGGCATCGTGTCGAACAACTGCAGCAGATCACGCCGCCGCACGGCCGCGTGCAGCTCCGGCGCCTGCCGTACCCGGAGCTGCTGCAACCGGGTGGACGTGACCGCTGCCCCCTCCAGCTCCACCAGCGCCTGTGACGCCGCCTCCACGTCCTCCCGTTCGTACGGCGCGGCGGCGGCCCGGCCCGGCGGGGAGCACCACAGCAGGGCGGCCGTCGCGTACTCGCCACCCCGGTTGCATCGCCCGGCCCGCTGGACGATCGAACTCCAGGGCGCCGCCTCGGTCACCAGCGTCCGCGCCGAAAGATCGATACCCGCTTCCAGGACCTGGGTCGATATGATGATCTGCCCCTCTTCAGGGGGATCCTCGCTGATCAGGTCGATGAGCCGACCACGCTCCGCCGGACGGAACCGGGAGTGCACCAGCACCACCTCGGCCTGCGGGGCGATCTCCAGGACGGCCTCGCACACGGAGGTGGCCCGCTCGACGGTGTTCAACACCGCGATGGTCCGAGTGCCGACGTGATGCCGATCGACCAGTTCCCTGGCCAGCGCCGCCGGATACTCCTGGGCGTCATCGGGCAGTTCCAGCCGCTGGACGGTTCTGGTCGCCTCCAGCCGTACGGCAAGACCGCCGGTCCGATCCGCCGGTGACAGTTCGACGGTCCGCAGAGCCGAAACGTCATGGTCGACCGTGGCCAGCCCGTGCTCGTTCAGTGTCGCCGACATCCACATGGTTCTGGTCGGCGCCGCCGTACCCAGGATGTCGCGCAGTCCTTGAAGCTGGGCGCTCGTCGGCAACGCGGGCCCCAGCAACTGCGTCTCGTCGAACACCCACTGTGTGTCCGTGTGCAGCAACGCGTAGGAGATCGGCCACCTGGCCCGCGCCTCCGCATACCCCCGCATCAGGCCACGGCTGAGGATCATGTCCTGGGTCCCGACGAGTACGGCCCGGCGTTCCGGCTCAAGCTGCCAGAGATCGTCATTGCGGTCGGCGCCGCCCAGCAGGACCTGAAGAACCACTTCGTCCTCCCGGGTGGCCACCTCGGGATCGGGGGAGGCCCGCAGCCCGAGAGCGGACAACCACCCGGCCACCTTTCCCGCCGTCTGCTCGACCAGCGTCCGCAGCGGCAGGACGTACACGAGACGCCGAGGCGTGGCGTCGGGAAAGTTCTCGGACCGCCACAACCACGGCAACACCGCCGCCATCGTCTTCCCGGCGCCGGTCGGAACCCGCAACAGCTCCGGCAGACCCTCCTGGGCAAGCTCCGCCTGATACGGATACGGGATAGCTCCCTCTTCGGTCGCACGCGCGACAAAACCGCCGAAGTCTTGCGGTCGAGAAGGCACGGGACACCTCTGTACGTGAGACGCCTACGAAGCACCGGCAATCTAGCGGCCGGCACCGACAATCTAGGTGTGCTGGGTCTTGGTAGAGTCCTTGTGCGGCGCTTCTGCCTCCTTGAGGCAGCTCCATTGCGGCTCGTTCCTGTGTGTTCACTCGTCGGATTGCCCAGTCGCGCCCGGCTTCTATCGGTCGGCTCCATTGCGGTGTGGACGCCCGCTGCGGCGGACGTCCACACCGTCAGCTAACGGCTGGCGACTGCCAAGGCCAGCTCATGTGTTGCCAGGACCCGCAAGACAATTACCAAGATGATCACGTATACGACGATCTCTTTCAGATCGCCATAGCTCCGGTTGGACTCACTTGCCGTCACTTGGTGCCTCCTGCCTGAGGGGAGGTGCGCCACGCTCGAGTGAGCACGGCGGGGGTACTCTAGCAGAGCCAAGCGGAGTGCCGGTGCCTTCAAGTTGGTTCTGCTGGGATAGCCACAGCAACGAGAAGTTGAATTTGCTTCGCGCCCACCGAGGTCCGTGACGGCAGACCGGCGATGATCGTGCAGTCCACGGGTGACACCCGTAGCGTTTACGGGGGCGCCGTCGCCCTGCACCGCGCGCTGCCCGCCTCCCGCATGGTCACGTTGCGGAACGTCCGCCGCCACGGTCTTTACGGCATGTACCCCAACCGCTGCGTCACCGAGGCGGTCAACGCCTACCTGGCCTCAGGCGTACTCCCCAAGACCAACCTGACCTGCGAAAGGTAGCCGCAGTTCACTTTCGAGGCCGCTTCGCCCACGGCGCGTACTCGGTGTCGTCCGGGAGGACCCACACCGGCACGTCCGGGCGTTCGATCTCCCGTAGCAGTGTCACCGCGCCGGTCTTCGGGGAGACCTCGTGGACCGCCACCCCGGTGGCGGTCCGTGAGCGGACGACCAGTCGCCCGTCCCGGGCGAAGTCGACGTCGTCGATGTACTGTCCACCTGGCAGTCGCACGTTGACGACGCCTCCGATGGCGCGGCCGGTGCGCAGGTCCAGCAGCCGCAGCTTGCGGTACTTGTCGGATTTGCCGACCAGTGCCACCGCCGTGCGGTAGTCACCGGCGAGTGCCACCGGGTACAACCGCGTCTTCGCCCGCAGCCGCGAGCGCAGCCCCCGATCGAACACCACGACGGGGCCGTCCGTCTCGCGGCTCAGCGCCAGCCGTTCGCTGTCCGGGCTGAACCCGTGGAAGCTCCACGCGTCCGTCTTCTCCGGAGGCGGCGGCTTCCGGCCCGTGCGTAGGTCGACGAAGGCTCCGAGGCCCGGCGCCGACGTCCCGGTGACCACATAATCGCCGTCGTATGAGATGAACGGCCACTGCTCGCCGATGGAATCGACCGAGATGTGCTTGGTGACCACCTTCTCCGTGCCGTGTACGGCCCGCCGTACGAACAGCCCGTCCTTCTTGCGGTAGTAGAAGGTGTATCGCCCGTCTCCGCTGATCAGGAGCGGCGTGTCAGCTCCCTCGGACAGTGCGTTCTTGGGGGCGACGGTGAGGGCCTCGGGCAGGTCCACCACGCTTCCGTCGGTGAGGACGAGTTGCCACCCGTCCGTCCGCTGCGCGTGGGCGATCGTGGCCGGTGTCTCGGCATGGGCGGGGGCGGCGGTCAAGCCGATGACGACGAGCACCGCGAGTGTTCCACGAAATCTCATGTTTCGTGAGATGTCGGCAAGCTCGAAAAGGTTGATCACTCGCGTTCGAGCCCCGCGAGAAGGAGCGCGACCAGTCGCCGGGCGTCGTAACGGGGGTCGTTCTCGGCGCCGACGCACAGGTTCCCGATGCCGCGCATGAGCTGGTAGGCATCGATCTCCGCCCGGATCTCCCCGGAAGCGGCGGCGGCGTCGAGAAGCCGGGCGCACACCGGCAGGAGCCGGTCGAGGAAGTAGGCGTGCAACGCCTCGAACCCGGCGCTGTCGGCCTGCATCACCCCGGCGAGCCCGTGCTTGGTGACCAGGAAGTCGACGAACGACTCGACCCACCGGGTGAGGGCGGCATAGGGCGTCGGGCCGGCGGCGAGCAGGGCGGGCCCGGCCTCGGCGCAGGCGTCGACCTGGTGGCGGTAGACGGCGATGACGAGGTCCGCCCGGGTCGGGAAGTGCCGGTAGAGCGTGCCCATCCCGACGCCGGCCCTGGCCGCGATGTCGCGCACCGGCGCCTCCACGCCCGAGGTGACGAACACCGCCGAGGCCGCCTCCAGCAGGGTCTGCTCGTTGCGCCGGGCGTCCTTGCGCCTGCCCTGGTCGTTCACCTGTTCCTCCTTGAGCTTGCAAAGCGGAACAGTGCTCCGTATTGTTTCGGAGCGAAGTTCCGTTTCACCATCATAGGAGTCGCGCAGCATGTGGACATCCACCCAGCCGGTCATCCTGCCCGCCCCGGGCCGAGGCGAGGACCTCCAGGTCCGCGTGTCGGCCCCCGCGACCGGCGCCGATCTGCCCGTCATCGTCTTCTCGCACGGCTTCGGCTGGTCGATGAACGGCTACGCCCCGCTGACCGACCACTGGACGGCCAACGGCTTCGTGGTCGTCCAGCCCACCCACCTCGATTCCAGAACCCTCGCCGTCCCCGCCGAGGACCCCCGCACCCCGCGTATCTGGCGCTTCCGCATCGAGGACCTCAAGCGGATCCTGGACGGGCTCGACGTCCTTGAGGCCGAGGTCCCCGGGCTCAAGGGCCGTCTCGACCGAGGCCGCGTCGCGGTGGCGGGCCACTCGTGGGGCGCGCAGACGGCGAGCACGCTGCTGGGCGCCCGCATCCTCGACGCCGACGGCCGTCCGGGCGAGGACCTGTCCGACCCGCGCGTCAAGGCGGGCGTCCTGCTCGCCCTGGCCGGGCTGGGCGACGACCTGACCCCGTTCGCCGCCGAGCGTTTCCCCTTCATGCGGCCGTACTTCGGCGACATGGCCCCGCCCGCGCTCATCGTCGCGGGCGACCGCGACCGGTCGCGGCTGTCCACGCGCGGGCCGGACTGGTTCACCGACCCCTACGTCCACAGCCCCGGGGACAAGAGCCTGCTCACGTTGTACGGCGCGGACCACTCCCTGGGCGGTGTCCCCGGCTACGAGGTCGCGGAGACGACGGACGAGAGTCCCGCCCGCGTCGCGCTGATCCAGCGGCTCTCGACGGGCTTCCTGCGCAGCGCCCTCTACGGGGAGGACACCGGCTGGCAGGAGGGGGTGGCGCCCCTCGGAGAACTGCGGAGCAAGTAACTACCCCCGGCGGGCTTCGAGGGCGTCGAGGATCAGGTCGAGGCCGTAGTCGAACTCGCTCGCGTGATCGTAGTCGGGCCGCAGGGCGTGCTCGACGATCAACTCGGTGAGGTACGGCAGGCCGTCCTCCGGCAGGTCGTCGAGGATGCCGCCCGCCACCTCCGTCACCTCCTCCCGCGAAGCCATCGGCAGACTCGCCTCCTGGAGGACGAACCCGCTGATGTAGCTGTCGATGAGCGAGACGGCGTGCGCGGCCATCGGCAGGGTGAACCCCGCCCGCCGCAGGACGCCGAGCACGGCGTCGTGGTGGCGCAGCGTCGCGGGCCCCGGGTCGCGCCGTGAGTCCATGAGCCCGAGCGCCCAGCTGTGGCGCGACAGCACCGCCCGCGCGGACAGGGCCCGCGCGCGGATCGCCGCCCGCCAGTCGCCGTGCCCGGAACCGGGTAGTTCGATGGCGGCGAACACCCGGTCGACCACCCCGTCGAGGATCGCGTCCTTGTTCGGCACGTGGTGGTAGAGCGACATCGCCTCGACGCCCAGTTCCTGGGCCACCCGCCGCATCGTGATCGCCTCGACGCCGCCGAGGTCGGCGGCTCGGATCGCGGCTTCGAGGACGAGGTCTCTGCTGAGTGGCGGCACGGCGGGCTCCCCGGGGTGTTGACAGCCTTACAAGCGTAAGCCAACCTTACGCCTGTAAGCGCGAATGGAGGCGATCCCGATGCCGATGCCGATCTGGTGGGGGCACGTGAACAAGAGGGTGTTCAACCCCCGCGCGATAGCGGGCGGCAAGTGGCCGGTGCTGATCCACGTCGGACGCGTCTCCGGCGCGACGCACCACACCCCGCTCGACGCGCATCCCGTCGAGGGCGGCTACCTGTTCGTCCTCGTGTACGGTTCCCGCTCCGACTGGGTGCGGAACGTCCTGGCGGCCGACCAGGCACGCCTGCGGGTCGGCGGGAAGGAGGTGCGACTCACCGCCCCGCGCCTCGTCGGCACGGACGAGGCGTTCCAGGCCCTGCCCCCCGAGGTGTCGCGCCCGCCGAAGGTGCTGCGCATCACCGAGTTCCTCCGCATGGACCTCACCACGTAATCCGCTCGCGCCGCCCCCGGCGTCCGGTGTTGGATCGACGGTCATGACCGCCCTCGCCCTTCCCTCGCCGCACGGCCCGCACCAGGTCGGAACCCAGGACCTCTGGCTCCTCGACGAGGACCGCACCGACCCCTGGCGCCAAGGACACCACCGGGAACTGATGGCCCGGCTCTGGTACCCGGTCGAGCCGGACGCTGTTGACGGGGGAGTACCGGTCGGCGCTGTCGGCTGCGGCGGCGAGGCCGAGCCGGGCGGTGTAGAGCCGGGCGCTGTCGAGCCGGACCCGGCGGCCCTGCCGGCCGGATACCTGCCGCCCGAGGTCGCGGCGCATGTGCTCGGGATGTGGGCGGAGGAAGGGGAGGAGTTCGGCCCGGACCTGCACGCCGCGCTGGCCGGCGTACGCGTCCACGCGGTGCGCCGCCCTCCGGCGGGCGACCGTCCCGCTCCGCTCGTGCTGCTCTCACCCGGGCTCGGCGAGTACGCGGCGGGACTCACCGCGCTGGCCGAGGACCTCGCCTCGCGCGGCTTCCTCGTGGCGGCCGTCGACCACCCCTACGACGCCGCCGCCGTACGGTTCCCCGACGGCACCCTCGCCCCCCATCACGAGCCCGGCGACGACCTGGAGACCCGCTACCTCCCCACCCGCGTCGCGGATCTCCGCCTCGTCCTCGACCGTCTGCTCGCCCCCGGCTCCCCGTTGCGCGTGGATCCCGCCCGGATCGGCGCCGCCGGCCACTCCCTGGGCGGCGCGGCGGTCGCGGAACTGGCCAGGACCGACCCCCGCCTGTGCGCCGTCGCGGTGCTCGACGGCAGCCTGTACGGCGAGGTCCTGTCCACCGGCCTCGACCTGCCGGTGCTGCTGTGCGGCCTGACCCCGCCTGACCCGGACGACCCGGACGTCCTGGCCGGCTGGGACGCGCTGTGGCCGAGGCTGCGCGGCCCCCGCCGGCGTACGACGGTGGAGGGCGCCGGCCACATGTCCGCCACCGACTTCGACGCCCTGGCCGGACCACTGGGGCTGCGCGGTCCCGGCGACCCCGACGACGTGTTCAACTTCGGCACCCTGCCGGAGGGGCACGGCCTGGCCCGGGTGCGCCGAGAACTCGCCGAATTCTTGGCGGAGCACACGGCAAGGGACCTTCGGCCCGCGCTTTGAGGACGTTCGCCGCTGCTGACCGGTCCGGCGGCGGCGGACAGTTGAGAACATGGACCGTGCCGCCGCGTACCGGCGTGCCGCCGACCACCTGCCGGCGGGGCAGATCCACCTGCGGGACGACCCGCTGCCACGCCAGAAGACGGCGGAGGCCCACCTGCACGCCCGCGCCTGTGCTCACACACGCGCTCACGCCCGCGCCTGTGCTCACGCCCGTGTCCACGGCGAGGGCGCCCCGGAGATTCGCGACCGGACCTGGAGGATGACATGACCGCACCGGCCGACCAGGCGGCCCGCACCGCGCTGGAGGCGGCGCGGTGGGCGCCGTCGGTCCACAACACCCAGCCCTGGTCGTTCGCCGTGGCGGGCGAGGAGATCTCCGTACGCGCCGATCCCGACCGCAAGTTGCGGCTCGGCGACCCGGGCGGCAGGGAGGTGCTCATCAGCTGCGGAGCGGCCGTGTTCAACATGACGACCGCGTTGCGCGACGCCGGTCGCGAGCCGATCGTGCGCATCCTGCCCGACCCCGACCGGCCGTCGCTGCTGGCGACCGTACGGCTCGGCCCGGCCGCCGAGCCGGGTGAGGACACCAGGACGCTGGCCCGCGAGATCGAGCGCAGGCACACCCACCGCGCCGGGTTCGCGGACGCCGTCGTGCCCGAGCAGGTCACGGCGGCCTGGGAGCGCGACGCGATGGCGGAGGGCGCCACCCTCATGATCTTCAGGACGCCCGAGGCGGTGCGCGGGCTGGCCGGGCTGACCGAGGCGGCCCAGGCCGTGCAGGCGCAGGACCGGCCGTACGCGCTGGAGGTCTTCCGGTGGGGGCGGGCGCCCGGCAGCCGCCGTGACGACGGGGTGCCCGCAGGCACCTACCCGAACGAGCCGGAGGGGGAGTTCGCCCAGCGCGACTACGCCCGAGGCGAGGACTGGGGTGCGGAGGAGAGCCCGTTCACCGGGTCCGGCCTGGTGGCGCTGCTCACCACCCGTGAGGACACTCGTGAAGCCTGGCTGGCGGCCGGCCAGGCGCTGGAGCACGTGCTGCTGCACGCCTCCGCGAACGGGATCAGCGCGGCCTTCCACACGCAGGCGCTGGAGGAGCCGCATCTGCGCGACTTCCTGCGCGAACGCGTCTGCGGCGGCGCCCATCCGCAGATGCTCATGCGGCTCGGGGTCGCCCCGGAGGAAGGCCGACGCGTCCGGCGCCCGCTCACCGACCTCCTCGGCCCGTGATCAACGTCGGCCGCGCAGTATCTCCACGCGGCGCGTGTACTCCTCGGTGTCGATCTCGCCGTGGGCGAGCCGGGCGGCCAGCACGTCCTCCGGTCGGGCCGGTCCCGAGGACTGCTGGGCCGCGTTCCGCGCACCGCCGATGTAGTGGATCAGTGCGACGATCCCGGCGATGATCAGGCCCCAGAGCAGGATCACCGTGATACTCATGATCAGCCAAGAGCCGATCCCATAACCCCACATCATGGCCTACCTCGGTCCTTCGGCGGAGTACTCCCGACGCGTCCCAGCGTGCGCCCGCCGGCGGCCCGGCCGTCAGGGCCGTTGGTCCTTGATGTGCGTGCCGAGAGTCACGTCGAAGATCGATTACCGTGTGTGACCGTACAGGTGACATTAGTGATACGTGGCAGCTGAGGCGCGTGGGACGGGGGATGACTCGGGTGGCTCTCATCGGCCTCTCACCAAGGAGGAATCCCCCATGCAGCACCTCACCATTCCTGGCCGCCTGCTCGTCGGCGCGGTGCTCGGCGCGGCCACCCTGGCCGTCGTGACGCCGTCCGCCGCCGCCGCCCCCGCCGCGCAGCGGACCCCGGTGTGCCTGGACGCCACCAACTCCTGGGCCGACAACACCGAGGTACGGCTGTGGGCCTGCCTCGACCACCGCAACCAGAAGTGGGTGGTCCAGGACGGCCAGATCAAGCTGCGGGCCACCGTCGGCACCGGCCGCGAGGTGTGCCTCGATGCCACCAACAGCCGCGACAACGGCACCAAGGTGCGGCTGTGGCGCTGCCTGAACCACACCAACCAGAAGTGGGTGCTGCGGCGCGGCCAGATCGTCGTCGCCGACACCTTCCGCACCGGCCGCGAGGTGTGCCTGGACGCCAACGACAGCCGCGCCAACGGCACCAACGTGATCCTGTGGACCTGTGTGCGCGGCAACCGTAACCAGGAGTGGGTCGTCCAGGACGGTCACATCAAGGTCGAGGACACGCTGTAAACCCTCGGCCGCCGCCGCGCCCGTGGAGCGCGGCGGCGGCCCGCACGTCGTGGCGGTCACGCGCCGGCCAGCAGGTCCTCCAGTTCGGCGGCGAAGAGCATGGCCGGGTCGAACCCCATCCCGGCGAAGTGGCCGGCGAGTTCGAGGGACAGGACGCCGTGCAGCCGGGTCCAGACGCTCAGCGCCCGGTGGAGGGTGGCGGGCGGCGCGGAATCGCCGCCCGCCCACTCGCGATGGCGGGCCAGATGCGAGTCGAACGGCGTCGCGGGGCGGTCCGGGGGCGGCGGTGGGCAGGCGTCGAGCAGGACCGCCATGGTCTCCGCAGAGATGAGCGTGATGTCGTCGGGCGCGTGGTAGCCGGGGACGGGGGTGCCGTAGATGAGCAGGTACCGCTGGGGGTCTTCGAGTGCCCACGTACGCAGGGTGTGCGCCAGTGCGGCGAGGTCGGCGCCGGTGCCGGCGGCCGCGCGGAGGGTGTCGGCGAGGCTGCGGTAGGCGTCCCTGATGAGTTCGGTGATCAGTTCGTCGCGGCCGGCGTAGTAGCGGTAGAGCGCGGGCCCGCTGACGCCCATCCGCTTGGCGATCGCGTTGAGGGAGAGCGCCGAGGCTCCCGTCGTGGCGATCTGCTCCCACGCGTGTTCTTTGATCTCCGCGCGTACCTGTGCCCGGTAACGCTCGCGGGGAGTCTCCGCCATGACCAGTCCTTCGTACGCCCGGACAATCTAGTTAGAGGGTATCACGAATCTTATTGACAGTTTCTGGACGGCTGAGTTATAACTTCTAACACAAGTGACGCTGTATTAGTCAGCCAAGGGGAACCCTCATGATCGCCGCGCTCACCCTCCCGCTCGCCGCCGTTCTCATCACCGGCGTCCCGCCCGTCCAAGCAGCCCCCGCCCCCGCCGGGCTCCAGTGCGCGGGGAAGGGCGTCGACCCCGCCGCCAAGATCCGCTACCGGACGGAAACCCTGATCAAGGCGCCGCTGCGCACGGTCTGGGACCTGCAGACCGACGTCGAGGGCTGGCCCGCGTGGCAGCGGCCCGTGGCCACCAGTGAGCGACTCGACTCCGGACCGTTCCGAGAGGGCTCCCGCTTCCGGTGGACCACCCCCGTGCCCGCCACCCCGGTCAGCCCGCCCACCACGCTGACCATCACCTCCACGGTCCGCCAGCTTGAGAAGGGGGCGTGCATCCGCTGGATCGGACCCGCGATCGGCGAGGGCCTGCGCATCGACCGCGGCGTCCACGTCTGGACCTTCACCGAGGTCAAGGGCGGGGTGCTCGTACGCACGGAGGAGACCCACGTCGGCGAGCAGGTCGAGAGCGACGTCCCCCTCGCCACCGAGTTCCTCGGCAAGGGCCTCGAAGCCTGGCTGCGCGAGCTGAAGGCCACCGCCGAGGCCCGCGTCACCGACGGCTGAGCCGGGTCAGAACCAGTATCGCCGCCCCGCGACCGGCCGTCCGAGCGCACCCAGCAGCAGGAAGACCAGGCCGATGACGAGGATGATGATGCCGAGTGTGGTGAGGATGGAGATGCTGAGCAGCCATCCGAGAACCAGGAGAACGATGCCGAGGATGATCATTTCATGCCTCCTCGCGATTTATGGCCCTCCCTAATTACCCGGTATCCGGCGCGGCATTCGGGCTTGCCCACGAGGACCGGGCCCGAAACGTGGTCGCCCGCAAAGAACCCGCAAGGAAAGGGCCCCTCAAGCGGCGCCGCTTGAGGGGCGAGGGCTACGCGCTGTCCAGGTCGGGGCGGGGGCTACGCGCTGTCCAGGTCGCGGCGGCGGAAACCGTACAGGGCGGCCAGGACCAGGAGTACGGCGGCGGCGGAGAGCGTCACCAGCGGCATGAGCCGGAAGTCCTCGACCGGCATGCGCGGAATGTGGTTGAACGGCGACAGGGCCAGCAGCCAGTCGGGCAGGTTCGTCCCCCAGAACCTGGCCACCCCGCCGTAGCCGATCACGACCCAGGCCCCGACCAGGATCCTGGGCGCCAGCCCGAACAGCGCGGCGGCGACCGCCAGCACCACCAGCGACTCCGGAGCGCGGGCCAGTGTCATGCCCGCGACCTCCCAGACCAGCCCGCCGTCGCCGAGGGCCGACGCGGCGCTCACACCCGCGGCCAGACCCGACAGGGCCAGCAGTCCCACGGCGGCGAGGGCGGCGACCAGCAGGGTGGAGCCCAGCCAGGCGGGCCTGCTGGTCGGCGTGGCCAGCAGCGGCGTCACCAGGCCGCGTACCTCGTCGTTCCGCGCCCTGACCACCGACATCACCATGAGGATGCTCACGAGCCAGGACAGGAAGTTGACGGTCAGGCTGAGGAAGCCGTCGACCATGTCGGGCCCGCTGCCCGTGCCGGCGGCCGTTCCGGTCACGCGCATCGCGCCCGCCAGGCCGCCGAAGAGCAGGCCGACGACGGCGAGGCCGATGCCCCAGCCGTAGAAGGAGGCCCGCTGCAGGCGCAGGGCGAGCGCGAACGGCGAGCGCAGCCGGGCCGTGGCCCGCGCGGGGCCCGGCCGTACGGGCATCAGGCCCGCGCCGAGGTCCCGTCGTGCCGACAGCCGGTAGGCCGACGCCAGCAGGACCGCCGTGAGCAGGACGGACAATGCCAGCGGCCACCAGCGCTCCTCGTCCAGCACCCGGGTGAGCAGTGACCAGCCCATCGGGGTCAGCCACGTCGCCCAGCCGCCCCGGACATCCTGGACGGCTCCGACGGCGCGCAGCGTCCACACGAGGAACAGCACGCCCGACGCGATCCCGCAGGCGGCCTTGGAGTGCCGGGTGAGCTGTACGGTCACCGCCGTCACCCCGGCGAAGACCAGCCCGAAGACGGCCGTGCCGACGCCGAACAGCGCCGCGCTGCCTGCGGGCAGTCCCACCGCGACACCGGTGAGGGTCAGCAGCAGGGCCATCACGACGTCGGTGACGACGGCGACGAGGAACGCCGCCGTGAGTGAGGCGTGCCTGCCGACGACGGCGGCACGGACCAGTTCGGCCCGGCCGGTCTGCTCCTCCGCCCGGGTGTGCCGGGCGACGAGCAGGATGTTGACGACCGCCGCGAGCAGTTGGAACTCGACGACGAAGGCCAGCATCAGGAACGTCGACTTGTCGGCGTTGTCCAGGCCGAACAGGGGCCCGGAGAAGACCTGCATCAGCGGCAGCTCCATCAGCGCGCGACCGGCCTCCAGGATGTCGGCCTCCGGTCGCAGCTTGGGCACCACGAGCGCGAAGTAGGCGGCCATCACCGAGACGCCCAGCGTCCAGGCGGGCAGCTTGATCCGGTCGCGGCGCAGGGCCAGCCGCAGCAGGATGCCGGTGCCGGTCAGCGCGCCGCCCTCGGCGGCGACCGCTGAACGGCGGTGCGACACCGTGACGGTCATGCCTCCCCCTTGCCGTAGTGACGGAGCATGAGCTCCTCCAGCGACGGCGGGTGGCTGATCAGCGTCCGGACGCCGAAGGTGCTCAGGTGCCTGATCGCGCCGTCCATGTGGTCGGCGTCCACGTCGAAGCGCACCCGCGCGCCGGCGGTCTCCGCGCTGTGCACGCCCGGCAGACCGGTCAGCCCCGTGACCGGGGCGGCGGTCTCGGCCTCCACGCTGGTGCGGGTCAGGTGCCGCATGTCGGCCAGCGTGCCCGTCTGGACGATCCGGCCCTTCCTGATGATGCTGACCTGGTCGGCCAGCTTCTCCACCTGGGCCAGGATGTGGCTGGACAGCAGTACGGTGCGCCCGGCGTCGCGCATCTCCGCGACGACCTCCTGGAAGACGGCCTCCATCAGCGGGTCGAGGCCCGAGGTCGGCTCGTCCAGGATCAGCAGCTCTACCTCGGAGGCGAAGGCGGCCACCAGGACGACCTTCTGCCTGTTGCCCTTGGAGTAGGTGCCGCCCTTCTTGGTGAGGTCGAGGTGGAAGCGCTCGACCAGTTCGGAGCGGCGGGTCTCGTTCAGCCCGCCGCGCAGCGTGCCGAGCAGGTCGACGGCCTCGCCGCCGGTGAGGTTCGGCCACAGCTCCACGTCGCCCGGCACGTACGCCAGCCGCCGGTGCAGCTGTGTGGCGTCGGCCCACGGGTCGCCGCCCAGCAGTTCGGCGCGGCCGGAGTCGGCGCGCATCATGCCGAGCAGGATGCGGATGGTGGTGGATTTTCCCGCCCCATTGGGGCCGAGGAAGCCGTGGACCTCGCCCGAGCGGACGGTCAGGTTCAGCCCGTCGAGGGCGCGGGTGGGGCCGAAGGTCTTGACCAGGCCCTTGGTGTCGATGGCGCTCATGGTACGGATCACCACTCCACCGGGACGCTCTTGGGACCGTACAGGGGGGAGTCGTCTTGCATCGGGATCTCCTGGAGCGGCGCCGCGAGGCGCAGGTTCGGGAACCGGGCGAAGACCGCGGGCAGCGCGACCCGCAGTTCCACGCGGGCGAGCTGCTGGCCCAGGCACTGGTGGATACCGTGTCCGAAGGACAGATGGCCCTGGGCCGAGCGGGTGATGTCGAACTCGCCGGGGCGCTCGAAGCGGCCCGGGTCGTGGTTGGCGGCGCCGACGAGCAGTTCGACGGTCTGGCCCCGGGCGATCAGCTCGCCGCCGACCTCCACGTCACCGACACCCCCTCCTATCCGGCTGTGCATCAAACTGCTCTGCGCAGTCTGATACTACACACTCGTGTAGTCAATCGCTCGTATGGATAGCGTTGGTGTGCGTCATGGCCACCGACCGCGAACAGGCGGTCGCGCGTCGTGGCGGTCGGCGGACAACAGAAGGGCCGGAACCGCGTGTCGTGGTTCCGGCCCTCAGGTGATCACGGCCTGGGTGTTCCCCGGCCGGTCAGCGGCGCGCCTCCCCGGCCGCCTTCTCGGTCATGGGCAGGCAGGGTGGCGTCTGGAAGACCACGCCGTCCAGGAAGTTGCCGACCGCCGGGTTGCCCCCGGCGGCCGACACCGACTCGAAGGCGAACCGGGTGACGGTCTGACCGGCGGGCACGACGTACGTGCCGGTGTAGCGGCCCCAGGCGGTGTTGCCGTCGGAGATGTCGGGTGAGGACGCCCCGGCCGGGGTCTGCGGGGCGGTGGCGCCCGGCGCGCCGACGAGCACCCGCATCACGTCGGTGCCCTGGCGGCCACGGTGGTACAGGGACCAGGTCATCACGGTCCCCGGGACGGTGGGCACGTCCTGGTAGAGCGTCGAGGGCTCGTTCGCGTTGAGCTCGGCGAACTGCTGGCCGTCGGCGGCCGGGACGCCGCTCGCGCTGTTCCAGAACTCCAGCTTCCGGTCGGAGGCGGTGGTGTGCCAGCCGACGGCGGCGTCGGTGGAGGCGTCCGGGATGTTCCAGTCGGCGGTGGCCACGCGCGGCGCCTCGAAACTGCCGTTGACCAGGTTGATGGGCTTGCGCGTGCACGAGACGGCGACGGTGACCTTCGCGGTGCTGGTCCCGCAGGCCGTCCTGATCGTGTAGGTGAAGGTGTCGGTGCCCGCGCGGTCCTGGGCGGGCGTGTAGACCACGCTGTTGCCCGAGATCACGGCCGTGCCGTTGGCGGGCTGGGTCACCGAGGTGATCGTCGGCGACGTACCGGTGTCGTTGGACAGGACCGGCACGGTGACGGCGGTGTTCTCGGTGGTGGTGGCCGTGTCGTCGGCGGCCCTGGTGGGTGAGATGGTCTGTCCGTCGACGATCCGGATCGCGGGGGCCGGGGTGTTGTTGCCGAGCTGGCCGGGGGCGGCCAGGACGCTGCTGATCCCGGTGGGCCGGATGGTCATGCTGCGGCCGACGGTGCCCTGCTTGACGCGGAAGGTGATGGTCTTCGGCGGCGGGTCGGTCTTGGTGCCGGGCGACTGGATCGACAGGGTGTTGCCGCTGATGGTGCCGGTGCCCGACTGCCCGACGACGTCCGCGCCGGCCAGCAGCGACGACAGGTCCCACGTCGTGGTGTAGGTGCGGACCAGCACCGGCCACTGCGCCGTGCGGTGCGCCAGGGTGAGGGTGAAGGTGCCGCCCGGCGCGATCTGACCGCCCCACAGGGAGGGGGAGGTGGTGACCGAGATCGACCCCCGGCCCAGCTGCATGCCGAGCGCGTTCTTCCAGTAGTAGTCGACGGGGTAGTTGGCCTGGCCCTGGCGGACACAGGGGGCGGCGGACTGGTGGACCGGCTTGGGCGTACCGGCCATCGCCTGGGGAGCGGCGGCGGCGATCAGGCAGAGCGCGAGTGCCCCGGTGAGGGCGAGCTTGGATCGGCGCGGAGGGTGTGCCGTTTGCTTCAACTGGCCGTCCTTACGGTGAGTAGTTGAGCAATAACTACAGGTAGTTTTACGGTGGAGCAAACGGCGCTACCGTCGCGGGCATGACTGATGAATGTTTCGGGCATCCGAGGCTCGCCGCGATCTACGACCCGCTCGACCCCGATCGCGGCGACCTCGACGCGTACGTCCGGATGGTGGCGGAGTTCGGCGCGCGCCGGGTGGTGGACCTCGGCTGCGGGACCGGTGTGTTCGCGTTGCTGCTGGCCGGGCGCGGCATCGAGGTCGTCGGCGTCGACCCCGCGCGGGCCTCCGTCGACGTCGCCCGCGCCAAGCCGGGCGGCGATCGGGTGCGCTGGATCCACGGCGACGCGACGGCGCTGCCCCCGCTGCGGGCCGACCTCGTGACGATGACGGCGAACGTCGCGCAGGCCATCGTCGAGCCGGAGGCGTGGCGGCGGACGCTGGAGGCGGCCTACGAGACGCTGGCTCCGGGCGGGCGCCTGGTGTTCGAGACTCGCGACCCGGCCCGGCGGGCCTGGCGGGAGTGGAACCGCGAGGCCAGCCTCGGGGTGACGGAGATCCCCGGGGTCGGCGCCGTCGAGACGTGGGTGGACCTGGTCGAGGTCGAGCCGCCGCTGGTGACCTTCCGCTGGACGTACGTGTTCGCCGCCGACGGGCAGGTGCTGACCTCCCGTTCGACGTTGCGGTTCCGTGAACGGCAGGAGGTCGAGGCGGACCTGGCCGCCCACGGGTTCCTCGTCGAGGACGTCCGCGACGCACCCGACCGGCCGGGCAGGGAGTTCGTCTTCGTGGCGCGACGCCCTGAGCCGCCGCCCTCCGGTGTCCGGCAGGACTGAACGGGCGTCGGCAGGGCTGGACGAGCGTCCGGCGGGCTGGGTGGGTGAACACCGAAGGGTAATTCATGTATATCCAGTAGGAAATGTTGACTTTATGGTGGCCTGCGGCTTAGCTTCGCAAGCATGAGTCAGGGCCTCGTAGAGATCACGCCCGACCCGGAGCGGCCCGCCGCGCTCCCCGACGTCCAGGCACCGCAGCGACCGCTGCCCGTCGTCACCGCCCGCCGCCCCCTGCGCTGGCTCGCCGCAGGCGGCGTACTCGTCGTCCTGGCCATGGCCGCCAGCGCCCTCGTCACCAACCCGGCGTGGGAGTGGGCGGTCGTCGGGCAGTACCTGTTCGCGCCCGCCGTGGTCCGTTCCGTCGTGGTCACGCTGGAACTGACCGGGCTCGGCATCGCGCTCGGCTTCGCCCTCGGCACCGTCCTGGCGCTGATGCGCCTTTCGGCCAACCGGCTGCTGTCGGCCGTGGCCTGGGGATACGTGTGGTTGTTCCGCTCGGTGCCGCTGATCCTCCAACTGCTGTTCTGGTACAACCTGGCCCTGCTGTATCCGAGGCTGTCGGTGGGGGTGCCGTTCGGCCCGGAGTTCTTCGACTTCGGCACCATGGACCTGATCGGCCCGCTCACCGCCGCGGTGCTCGGACTCTCGCTGCACCAGGCCGCCTACGCCGCCGAGATCGTCAGAGGCGGGCTGCTGTCGGTGGACAGGGGCCAGCGGGAGGCCGCCGTCGCCCTCGGGCTGCCGCCCGCGCGCCGGTTGTTCCGCATCATCCTGCCGCAGGCGATGCGCACCATCGTGCCCAACGCGGGCAACGAGATCATCGGCCTGGTCAAGGGGACCTCGGTCGTCTACATCATGGCGCTGCCCGAGCTGTTCTACCAGGTACAGGTGATCTACAACCGCAACGGCAGAGTCATGGCGCTGCTCCTGGTCGCCGCCCTCTGGTACCTCATCCTGACCAGCGTCCTGTCCCTCGCTCAGCACTACGTCGAACGCCACTACGGCAGGGGGCGCGCGTGAGCGCCATGGTGGAACTGCGCGGGGTGCACAAGAGCTTCGGCGGCCTGCACGTCCTGCGCGGCGTCGATCTGGACGTACGGCAGGGCCAGGTCCTGGTCGTGCTCGGGCCGTCGGGATCGGGCAAATCCACCCTGTTGCGTACGATCAACCACCTGGAGAAGGTGGACAGCGGCTCGGTCCGTGTGGACGGGCGGCTGCTCGGCTACCGCCAGGACGGCCCCCGCCTGTTCGAGCTGCCCGAGCGCGAGGTGCTGCGGCAGCGGACCCAGATCGGCTTCGTCTTCCAGGCGTTCAACCTGTTCCCGCACCTCACCGTTCGGCAGAACCTCATGGAGGCCCCGCTGTACGCCCAGCGGCGGCCCCGCGCGGCGGTGGTCGCGCTGGCCGACCGGCTGCTGGAGCGCGTCGGGCTCGCCGACAAGGCCGACGCCTACCCGCGCACCCTGTCGGGCGGCCAGCAGCAGCGGGTCGCCATCGCGAGGGCGCTGGCGCTCGAACCCAAGCTGCTGCTGTTCGACGAGCCGACGTCGGCCCTCGACCCGGAGCTGGTGGGAGAGGTGCTCGACGTCATCAAGGACCTCGCCGTCGGCGGCACGACGATGATCGTCGTCACGCACGAGATCGGGTTCGCCCGCGAGGTCGCCGACCTGGTGGCGTTCATGGACGCGGGCCGCGTCCTGGAGCTCGGACCGCCCGCCCAGGTCCTCGACGACCCCGTTCACGAGCGCACCCGCGCCTTCATCGCCAAAGTCCTCTGACCCCGACTCCGCTGACCCCCGGCTCCGCTGACCCCCGAATCCGAGGAAGGACCCATGCGCGCCACACTCGCGCGGGTTGTACTACCCGCACTCCTGCTCGTCGCGGCCTGCGGCGCCGCCCCCACCGCCGAGACCGCCGCCCCCACGGTCTCGGGCAAGAAGGTGAACCTGGACCCCGACCAGCGCCGGATCCGCGCGAAGAAGGTCGCCGCCATCGCCGCCGAGGTGCCACCGGCCGTGGCCGCCGACGGCAGGCTGACGGTCGGCTTCGACGGCGAGGGCAGCCCGCCGCTCGTCTTCCCGGCCACGGACGAGACCACGCTGATCGGCGTGGAGACCGACCTCGCCCAGCTCGTGGCCGACGTCCTCGGCCTGGAACTGGCCCCGGTGCCCAGCTCATGGGAGAACCTCTTCCTCGCCACCCGGTCGGGCAAGGTCGAGGCCGTCTTCAACAACGTGACCGTGACGGAGGAACGCAAGGACGTCTACGACTTCGCCACTTACCGGGTCGACCAGCTCGGCTGGCAGGTGCCGAACACCAGCCCGATTAAGACGATCACCCGGCCCGCCGACATCGCCGGGCTGCGCGTGTCGGTCGGCTCCGGCACGAACCAGGAGAAGATCCTCCTCGACTGGGACAGACAGAACCGCGCCGCCGGGCTGAAGCCCGTGGAGATCCAGTACTACCAGAAGTACGGCGATGTGCTGCTGGCCCTGAAATCGGGCCGGGTGCAGGCGTTCTTCGGCCCGAACCCGTCGATCGCCTACAACATCGCGGTCAGCGGCGATTCCAGGATCGCCGGTACGTTCTCAGGCGCCGGCCCCGACCTGGAAGGACTCATCGCGGCCATGACGAAGAAGGGCAACGGCCTGGCGGCCCCGATCCAGGAGGCGCTCACGGCGGTCATCGCCGACGGCACCT
The DNA here is from genome assembly GCF_039525605.1 of Nonomuraea longicatena. Classification (NCBI taxonomy): domain Bacteria; kingdom Bacillati; phylum Actinomycetota; class Actinomycetes; order Streptosporangiales; family Streptosporangiaceae; genus Nonomuraea; species Nonomuraea longicatena. The sequence continues at coordinate 254,547 of NZ_BAAAHQ010000011.1, forward strand.
ATCGGCAGGTGCTCGACCGCTGGGGCCTCGCCACCGAGGCCGTACCGAAGTCGCTGCTCAACCCGCCGGGCCTGCCCAGGCAGGCCCCGTGAGCGGCCGCACCGCCGAGGTGCGCCGGGTCCGTATGTCCGACCCGGCGGTGGTGCCGCTGCTGGCCGGGCTGCACCTGGAGTACACCGCGCGCTACGGCGGCAACGACGAGCTGGCCCGGTATCCGGAGACGGACTTCGCGCCGCCGTACGGGGCCTTCCTCATCGTGGTGCAGGACGGCGAGACGGTGGCGGGCGGCGCGTTGCGGCGCTTCGACGCCGTGACCGCCGAGCTGAAGCGGGTGTGGACGCATCCGGGCCACCGCCGCTCCGGGCTGGGGCGGCTGGTGGTGGTCGAACTGGAGCGGGAGGCGCGGGCGAGGGGCTACCGGCGGATCTTCCTGACGACCGGCCCGCTGCAACCGGAGGCGGTCGAGTTGTACCTGGCCAGCGGGTATGAGCCGCAGTTCGACACCGGCGCCCGTCCGGAGTCGGGCGTGCTCGGCTTCACGAAGTCGTTCGGCGGGTAGCGGCCGGTCGGTGGTGGACGTACTCGACCACGGTGCCGTCCGGGTGCCGGGCGCCCGCTCCGACGCCGCCCACTGGTGGGACTGCCGGACGGTCGCGAGCTTCCGCCCGATGGCGGTCGAGGTGGCCGGTGCCGTACCGGAGCGGTTGTTGTTCTCGCTGCTCCGGCCGGTCGGCGACGGCGGTGTCCTCATCCTCACCCAGACGCCGCAGCCCGCTGGGTAGTCCTGTAGAGGAGGATCCGCATCTCGTTCTCGAAGAGGGCGTCGACGTCGATGTTCATCGCCGTCAGGCCGCCGCCGATCTCCAGGCTGACGATGCCGTGCAGCTTCGACCAGACGGCGACGGCGAGGTAGAACTCCGGGGCGCCGGCGGCCCGGACGGCGAGCACCTCCTCGTTGCCGTAGGCCCGAGGCGGGGCGGTCTCCTCGGCCCGGAGATCGGCGAGGATGCCCAGCAGGATCATCATGAGCGACCGGGCGGCGAGGGCCAGCGGCTCGGCGTGCGCGTCGTAGCCGGGCACCGGCGGCTTGAACAGCAGTTCGTAGCGGTGCGGCTGGGCCTGCGCCCAGGCCCGGTAGGCGCGGGCCAGCGCGTGAAAGCGCTCCTGCGGCGTCCCGGCGGCGTCGACCTCCTGCGCCACGGCGTCGCGCAGGTCGCCGTAGGCGTCCAGGACCAGTGCGGTGAGCAGGTCGTCGCGGCTGGCGAAGTAGCGGTAGAGCCCGGCGCCGGACACGCCGAGCTGCTTGGCGATGGCGTTGATCGAGAGCGCCTGGGCGCCGCCCGAAGCGAGCTGGTCCAGGGCAGCCGCCTTGACGTCCTCGCGAACCTGCTCTCGGAACCGTTCTCGCATCGAGCTGGGCATCGTGTCCTCCTACGGGTACGGAAGACAAGGGTATTTGCCTCGGCCTTGAGATCCATCCATTCGCGAGGTGTACTATTCAATGCTATAAGTTCTCGCATATTTAAGATGGTTATGCAGCAAGGAGCATCGACATGAACCCCGTCCTCGAACCGGCCGCCGCGGCGTTCGCCGAGGCCACCGCCAAGCCGCCGTACCTGTTCCAGCTGCCCGTGGCCGAGGGGCGCGCGGCGGTCGACGACGTCCAGTCCGGCGACGTCACCGCACCGGAGGTCGACGACGAGTGGATCGTCGTCGAGGGCGGCCCCACCGGATCGGTCGACGTCCGCATCGTCAAGCCCAAGGGCGCCACCGGCCCGCTCCCCGTCATCGTCTACATCCACGGCGCCGGCTGGGTCTTCGGCAACGCCCGCACCCACGACCGGCTGGTCCGCGAACTCGCGGCGGGCACCGGCGCCGCCGTGGTCTTCCCCGAGTACGATCGCTCGCCCGAACACCGCTACCCGGTCGCCCTCGAACAGAGCTACACCGCCGCCCGCTGGGTGGTCACCGACGGCGCCGCCAAGGGCCTGGACGGCTCCCGCATCGCCGTGGCCGGCGACTCCGTCGGCGGCAACATGGCCATCGCCGTGACCCTGCTGGCCAAACAGCGCGCGGACCTGCCCCTGCTCCAGCAGGTGCTCTTCTACCCGGTCACCGACGCCGCCTTCGACACCGCCTCCTACGACCGGTTCGCCGAGGGCTACTTCCTGCGCCGCGACGCCATGCGCTGGTTCTGGGACCAGTACACGACCGACCCGGACGAACGCGCCCAGATCACCGCCTCACCGCTGCGCGCCACCGTCGAGCAGCTCACCGGCCTGCCGCCCGCGCTGGTCATCACCGCCGAGGCCGACGTCCTGCGCGACGAGGGCGAGGCGTACGCGGCCAAGCTCCGCGCCGCCGGGGTCCCGGTCGTCGCGGTCCGCCAGCTCGGCGTCATCCACGACTTCGTCATGCTCAACGCACTGCGGGAGACGCAGGGCGCCCAAGCCGCCATCGACCAGGCCGTCCACACCCTGCGCACCGCGCTGGCGCCGGACGCGCGGAAAGGGGCCTGATGACGTTCACCCACCGGCTGGTCCCCTCACCGGCGGGCCGGACCCATCTGGTCGAGCAGGGCACCGGGCCGCTGGTGCTCCTGGTGCACGGCTTCCCGGAATCCTGGTACTCGTGGCGCCACCAGCTACCCGCGCTCGCCGAGGCCGGATACCGCGCGGTCGCCCTCGACGTCAGAGGCTACGGCCGCTCCTCCAAACCGTCGGACGTGGCCGCGTACCGGATGCTGGAGCTGGTCGAGGACAACGTCGCGGTCGTCGAGGCGCTCGGTGAGCGGAGCGCGGTGGTCGTCGGGCACGACTGGGGCGCGGTCATCGCCGCGAACTCCGCGCTCACCAGGCCCGACATCTTCCGCGCCGTCGGCCTGCTGAGTGTTCCGTACACGCCGCCGGGTGGGCCGCGCCCCAGCGAGGTCTTCACGAGGATGGGCGGGGACGACGAGTTCTACGTGTCCTACTTCCAGGAGCCGGGCCGGGCCGAGGCGGAGATCGAGCCGGACGTCCGAGGGTGGCTCGCGGGCATCTACGCCGCGCTGTCCGCGGACACCATGCCCGCACCCGGCGCCCCGGACCCGCACTTCGTGAGCCGGGGCGGCACCCTGCGCGACCGGTTCCCGGCCGACCGGCTGCCCGCCTGGCTCAGCGAGGACGACCTCGACCGGTACGCGGAGGAGTTCGAGCGGACCGGGATGAGCGGGGCGCTCAACCGTTACCGGAACATGGACCACGACTGGGCGGACCTCGCCGACTTCGGCGGCAGACCGCTCACCCAGCCGTCCCTGTTCCTCGGCGGCGCGCTGGACGCCTCCACCATGTGGCTGACCGAGGCGATCCGCGCCTACCCCGCCACCCTCCCGGGGCTGGTCGCCTCACACATCCTCGACGACTGCGGTCACTGGATCCAGCAGGAACGCGCGGACGAGGTCAACCGCCTCCTCCTCGACTGGCTGAGCGCCGTCACCGGGGACTGAGGACACGCTCGCGCAGCGCGAGGTTCTGACGGCGCATGAGCGGTTCGTTCGCCGCAAGCAGCCCGCGCAACGGACGGGCCAGCACTCCCGAGTACGTGTCGGAGTGCACCACCCGGGTTCCGTCCCCGTCGTCGTCCAGACGGAACTCGTGGAGCCCGCTGAGGACCCGTGAGTGCAGCACCACCGCGTCCCAGCGCAGCAGCCGTCCCGGCTCCACGGCCACCAGCCTCGGCCGGAAGGTCACCGCGCGCCCGCCGGGCCCGACGATGCGGACGACGAGCCGGACCCCGGCCTTGGCCGGGCCGGACACACGCAGGATCGTCGGGCTCCAGAGTGGATAGGCGGCGAAGTCGGTGAGCACGTCCCACACCTGGTCACGCGGCCTGGGGACGAAGATCTCAGTCAGGATCACGAGACCCGGCCAGCCGTGCGGGGAGGGCGAACTCCAGCGTCTCGACGGCGGCGCGCTCGACCTCGATGGAGGTGAACCCGCGCTCGGCCAGAAGGGACAGCAGCGCGTCGATCAGCTCCTCCGGGGCGCTGGCACCCGCGCTCACCCCGACCGTGGCGACCCCGTCGAACCAGGCGTTCTCCAGATGGTCCACGTCCGGCACCAGGCGGGCGCGGGCGCCCGCCGCCTCCGCCACCTCGACCATGCGGACCGAGTTGCTGGAGTTGGTCGAGCCCACCACCAGGACCAGGTCGGCGCGGTCGGCGATGGACTTGACCGCCTGCTGCCTGTTCTCGCTGGCGTAACAGATGTCGCTGGTGGCCGGGACCGCGAGATTCTGGAAACGCCCACGCAGCGCGGCGGTGATCTCCTGCGTGTCGTCCAGCGACAGCGTGGTCTGGGTGAGCAGCGCCGTCGGGGTGTCGGTGGCCAGGGCCAGGCCGAGCGCGTCCTCGACGGTCTCCACGACCAGCGTGCGATCCGGTGCCTCGCCGTAGGTGCCCTCGACCTCCTCGTGGTCGTTGTGCCCGACCAGCAGCAGCGTCCGGCCGTCGCGGGCGTAGCGCCGCGCCTCCTGGTGCACCTTGGCGACCAGCGGGCAGGTGGCGTCGATGACGTCGAGTCCTCGGCGGGCGGCGTTCTCGCGGACGGCGGGGGAGACGCCGTGGGCGGAGAAGACGCACAACGCCCCTTCCGGAACCTCGTCCTCCGACTCGACGAAGACGGCGCCGCGCGACTGGAGGTCGGCGACGACATGATGGTTGTGGACGATCTGCTTGCGCACGTACACAGGCGGGCCGTACTGCTCCAGCGCCTGTTCGACGATGGAGATGGCACGTCGGACCCCCGCGCAGAACCCCCGTGGTTCGGCGAGCAGGACGGTGCGCGCGGGCGGCGCGGTGCTGTTCGGCAAGGCGGTATCCCCTTCACTCACGTGGAGTGGGCGTCGGTGTCGGTGACCAGAGTGTGCAGTTGGGCGGGACTGATCGGGCCGAGCAGGGTCCGGATCGGGACGGTCTGCCCGTAGGCGGCCTTGATCCTGGTGCGCAGTTCCACGGCGAGCAGGGAGTCCAGGCCGAGGTCGCGCAGCCGGTCGGCGCCGCGCACGACCGACACCTCCGAGATCTGGAGAGTCTCCATGATGAGCGGCTCCAGCCCGGTCGCCTCCTCCCTGCCGGGGCCGGGAGCGGGTGCGTCGGGCACTACGGCCGGGCGGAGCAGACCGAGGAACGCGTCCCTCCGCAGCGTCTCGTAACGGCTGCCGAACTCCGACCAGTCGGCCGGATAGCACACCGGCAGCCCGGCATCGGGTGCGGAGAGCACGTCCCAGAGGAAGGCGTGGCCGTCGTCCGGGCCGATCTCGCCCACGCCCGCAGGAGCGAACGAGCGGGTCGGGTCGAGGTCCCGCAGCATGCCGGCGCCCGCCCAGAAGCCCCACCGCACTCCGCGTACCGGCACGCCGGACGCCGAGAGGATGCCTTCCATGGCGGCGTTGGCGGCGCCGTAGTGGGCGAACTGCGGCGAGGGCAGCACCGCGGACGCCGACGAGTAGGCGACCAGCAGGTGCGCGCCTGCGCGGCGGGCGGCCTCGGCGAGATGCCGGGTACCGTCCACCTTCGGGGCGAGTACCCGGATCCAGTCGGCGGGCTCCAGTTCGGTGAGAGGACCGGCCGACAGCCTGCCCGCCAGGTGGAACACATACGTCTCGTCGGCTGCGATCCGCGCCATCCGCTCGGTGAGCACCTCGACCGAGGACGGTTCGGCGACATCGCAGCGCAGGTAGTCCGCTCCGGGCGCGTCGCGGGTGCCGACCAGCACGACCGTGTCGAACGAGCGGGCCTTCAGCTCGGCGGCGAGCGCGGACCCGAGACCGCCTCGGCCACCGACGACGAGCGCCGCGCGGTGCCGTACCGGTGTCGCCTCGGTCGAGTATGTCGGCTCAGGGAGGGCGGCCAGTGCGGCCTCCGCCGGGGAAGTGGTGGCGCGGAAGGGGACCGATCTCGGCCACGCGCCGGTCGGTGAGAGGTCCGGCAGGGTGAGCACGGCTGTGTCGTGCCCGGCGGGCGGATCCGCCGTGACCAGCAGGTCGACGTCGGGCACGGAACCGTCTAGGGCGATGCCGACGCGCCGCGCGGGCGGGTCGGCGGCGACGCGCGGACCGGCGAGCGCGGCACGCAACAGCGCCGCCCTCGCCCGGTCACCGGTGACGACGAGTTCGTCTTCGGGCCCCAGCCGCGCCACCGGCCCGACGCGCTGCGCGGTGTGGGCCGCCCACAGCAGGTCGGGCAGCCGCCGCAGCCCTTCATAGCCGCCCGGTAGCGGTCGGACGCCGACGCGGCGCGGTCCGTGGTCCGGGTCCGACCAGAGCAGGGCGACGTCGGCGGCACGCTCGCGATGGGGCCGTACCCGGGCGATCCAGCCGTGCTTCCCGGGCCGGGGACGGGGGCGCCGGTCGGTCAGCCTGGCGACGGACAGGCCGTCGCCGAGCCGTACCCGATACTCGCCCTGACGGGCCAGGGTCCGGATGGACGGCAGTTCGCCGAGCGTGTCTTCGGCGTTCGCGCACACCGCAGCGGCCGCGAGCGACGGGAACTCGTAGGGCAGGGCCCCCGCCAGCGTGAACAGGAACCCGCTGACGGCGCCCGCCAACTCGCCCGAGGGGGGCTCGTCGGGGTCGCGCACGACCACGCCGAGCGGCACGCCAGCCTCGGCGGCGGAGTGGGCCAGCCGGGTCACCGCCTGTCCGAGCTCGGCCAGGTGCTCGGTGAGCGTCAGCCGAGGACGGGCGGCGGGTGTGCGAGCGTCCAGGAGCAGCTCGGTCCCGGGCTCCAGCCCGGACAACAGTTCGGGGACGGCGGCGTCGAGGTCGACGAGCAACTGATCGGTCCGCTCGGCGGAGCCGGAGTACGGTACCCAGACGCGGTAGAGCGCGGGGATGGCGGGGCGGCCCTCCATCGTGCGGATGCGGACGCCTTCGCAGTGCACGACCAGCCGGTCCGCCGCATCCAGTACGGCGACGTCGAAGCCCGTTCCCGAACGGCTCGGTGAGATGAGCGACCTGGCTCGGCCGCTCAGTTCATGTTGGTGGAACGTCATGCGGTCCACCCCTTCGAAGTAGAAGGGGCAGGTGGCCGCGCCGCCGTCGGCCAGGCCGTACCGGACGGCGGCCAGACCGTGGAGCGCCGCGTCGAACAGGGCCGGGTCGATCAGGCCGCCGACCTCTGTGGGCGTGTCGAGGTCGGCGCGCACGTACGCGTGGGAGGCTGACGCCCACAGCTCGGAGATGGACCGGAACGGCCCCTCCCACAGGTTGCCCGCGTCGGCGAAGCCCCGGTAGAAGTCGTCCACGGACAGCCGGTCCAGGTCGAGCGGCAGATCGACGGACGAGGTCGCGGGCCGGGCGGGCGCGAGTGTGGCCGTGCAGCACAGGGTGGGGGTGCCCCCGGGCTCGGTGGCGAAGCGGACCTCGACGCGGGGGCCGTTCCTCGACACGGTGAGCGCGAGGTAGTCGGTGTCGTCCACGACGATCGGCTCGACGAAGCGCACCGCGTCCAGGCGCAGCGGCCGGTCGTCCTGCCGTAGGGCGCTCACCAGCCGGCTCAGGGTCAGCGTGCCCGGCGCCACCGCCTCGCCGCGCACTCGGTGCCCGGCGAGGAGTCGCACCTGCGCTCCGCGCAACTCGTACGTCACCGACTCCGGCCGCGCCCGCGCCGTGTTGCGGCTCGCCGGACGCATCGGCGCGATCCGGCGCGGCTCACGCCGCCAGGTCAGCGCGTCGGCGAGTTCGGACGTCCAGGGCGGCAGCCGGTCCGGTCGCAACGGGACCCCGGCCGCGAAGAGCGCCGCCAGTGCGCTGCGGAGGACGTCGTCGCCCTCGACGGCGGCCACGCTCCCCGGAAAACGGGTGCGCAGGTGGCCCGCGAGCACCGCACGCGGCCCGATGTCGAGGACGACCTGGTAGCCGTCGTCGGCCAGCCGCCCGGCAACGGACGGCAGTTCGACCCGAGTGCGCAGGTTGTCCAGCCAGTGCCGAGAGGGGACGACCTCCATCGCCGAGGCGGCGGTGGAGGTGGAGGAGTAGAAGGGAACGTCAGAGGCCCGTGGGCCGCCGACGGCGTCCACGGCGAGGGTGAAGTCGGGCAGGGCGGGCTCGACGAACGAGCTGTGCGAGCCGAACACCACCTCCAGTGGACGGGCTTCGTGCCCGTGGGCGAGCGCGGTGTCGACGATGACCTCGACGTCGCCTGCCGGGCAGGCCAGCACGACACAGGTAGGGCTGTTGACGACCGCGATCTCGGCAGACGGCGGCAGCCAGTCGTGCTGGCCAGCGACGTCCTCCCCGGTGATCACGATCATGCGGGTGTCCGCGGAGTGCGCCCGCACCGCCTCCGTACGGCCGACCAGTAGCCGCGCCGCCTCCTCCAGACTGAGCGCGCCCGCGACGCACGCCGCCGCGATGTCGCCGAAGCTGTGCCCCAGGACGGCGTCCGCCCGCACGCCGTAGTCCTGCAGCGCGAGCGCGATCGCGACCTGCGAGGCCCACGTGACGTACGGCTGCAGCGCCGGCGGCACGTCGGCACCGCCGTCGATGAGATCCCGCTCGTGCTCCGGCACCTCGGCCCGCACCGCCGCATAGGCGGTGAGCAGCCGCTCGCGCAGGACGGGGTCGCGGGTGTCGGCGGGGTCGAGCCAGTGCGCGCCGAAGCCGCCGAAGGCGAACACCAGCTTCGGCCGCTCCCGCCAGAGCCCGGCGAGCAGCCCCGGGCCGCCCTCGGCGGGGCCGGTGTCGCCGAGGCGGTGTCCCGCGCTGTGGTTGACCCGGTAGGCGAGCGCGGCGCGGACCGCGTCGGTGCGTGCGTCGGGAACCGTCACGCCGGGAGAGGTGAGCAGAGGGAGCGAGACCCGGGGCGGGTCCTCGGCCCGCGCAGTGGGCGGCGCGGCGAGGACGGCGTGCGCGTTGCTGCCGGTGATGCCGAAGGAGCTGATCCCGATCACCGCGTCGTCCGGCAGCGGGAGCCCGGCGCCGATGTGCGCGTACACGCCCTGGCCCGGGTCGGCGAGGTCGTCGCGCAGCCTGCCGTGCACGAGCATCGGCGGCACGGTGGCGTGGTGGATGCTCAAGGCGGCGACGATCAGCCCGGCCATCCCGGAGGCGGCCTCGCAGTGGCCGATCCGCGTCTTCACCGACCCGATCGGCAGCGGCCGGTCACGCCCGCCGAAGACCGAGGTGAGCGCCTCGATCTCGGTCTGGTCGCCGACGGTGGTGCCGGTGCCGTGGGCCTCGACGTAGTCGACGTCGTCCGGGGTGCGCCCGGCCAGGCTGAGCGCGTGGTGGATGACGTCCGCCTGGCCGTCGGCGGACGGGGTGGGGAGCGAGCCGCTGCGTCCGCCGTCGTTGCCGGTGGCGATGCCCTCGATGACCGCGTAGATCCGGTCCTGCTCGGCCAGCGCGTCGGCGAGCGGCCTCAGCACCAGGGCGGCGAAACCGTCGCTCCGGACGAATCCGTCGGCTCGGGTGGTGCCGAACTTGCACAGACTGTCCGAGGCGAGCATGTCGGAGCGGTAGAACGACAGCGTCTCGTACGGGTCGAGCACCAGATTGGTGGCGGCGGCGACGGCGATGGAGCAGTTGCCGAGGAGGATGTTGTCGATCGCGACGGCGACGGCGGCGAGCCCGGACGAACAGGCGCTGTCCACGGTCAGGGACGGCCCGGTGAGGCCGAACACGTGCGACAACCGGCCGGACAGGCCGCTGCCCGCGTTGCCGACATTGCTCATGGCATCCAGACCGGTGTCCTGGCGGGCGCTGAGCCAGTGGTCGCGGGTGATGTAGCCGCTGACCACGCCGGTGCTGCGGCGCTGGAGGTAGTCGAGGGTGAGGCCGGCGTCGCCGACGGCCTCGAACACCGTTTCCACTAGGATGCGCTGCTGCGGGTCCATCACCCCGGCCTCGCGGGCGGAGACGCCGAACGCCGCGAAGTCGAACTCATCCCAGTCCTCGACGAACCCGCCCGTACGGACCACCTGGTCGAACCGCGGGTCGGCGACCTCGTGCTCGGTCAGGAAACGTGTCCGGCCGGCAGGCGCGGCGCCGATCTCGGCGGCGTGCCGCTGGAGCATGCGCCAGACCCCGGAGGGGCCGTGTCCGCCCGGCAGCCGCGCGCCGATGCCGACGATGGCGATACGTCGATCCATGGGATGGTTCACCTTCGTTCGAGGAGCGGGGCGTCTTCGTCCTCGGACAGCGCCTGCCCGGGGCAGCAGCTGACGGCGTGCCGCAGCAGGTCGGGATCGGCGGCGCGGACGGCGTCTGCGTCCACCAGGACGAGGCCGTCCTCGTCCTGGTGGAAGACGTCCGGGGCGATCAGCACGCACATGCCCGCGCCGCAGCAGCGGGTTCGATCGGCATGGATCACGGCCGGTCGGTGCCGGACTGCCGGACGAAGAGCCGGTTCAGACCGTGGACGATCGTGTCCGACTTCATCTCGTAGGAATCGAGAGTGAAGTCGTCGTACCGTTCGAGGAACACACGCAGCGCGATGGTGAGCTCGACCCGAGCCAACTGCTGCGCCACACACTGGTGGACACCGAAGCCGAAGGCGAGGTGCCCCCGGTCGCGGCGGGAGATGTCCAGCCGGTGCGGGTCGGAGAACCGCTGAGCGTCGAAGTTGGCGGCGGGCAGCGAGACCGTGATCGTCTCACCCGGCCGGATGGTCACCCCGCCGAGCTCCACTTCCGTGAGCGCGGCCCGTGAGATGCCGAACTGGATGATGGAGAAGAAGCGCAGGAACTCCTCCATCGCGTCGGCGACGGCGGCGTCCGAACCTCGGATCGCGGCGACGGCCTCCGGATGGTTCAGCAGGTACAGCCAGCTCAGCGCGATCATATTGGTGGTGGTCTCGTGACCCGCCGTGTAGAGCTGGAAGGCGATGCTGGTCATCTCCGCATGGGACAACTGGCCGTCGTCGATCATGTTCTGGATGAACCCAGGCCCGCCGTCCTCCTGGCGCCGGGCCACGACGGCGCCGAGTTCGTCGAAGATGACGGTGAACATCTTCCTGACGTCGTCGGCGGTGGACTCCAGCGACAGCATGCGCTCCAGGCAGCTGGACAGCGTGTGGCTGACCTCCTCCTCCACACCCAGCAGTTCGGTGATCACGAGGGCGGGCAGCGGGGAGGCGACCTGGGAGACCAGGTCGACGCGCTCACCGGTGTCGGAGTCGAACAGCGCCCTGGCCCGCTCGGCGATGTCGTCCTGCAGCCGCCGCATCTCGCCCAACCGCAGCGCCGCGGCGACGATCCGCCGGTAATGGGTGTGCTCAGGCGGGTCCATCCCGACGAACATGCCGGGGCGCTCCTCCGGCGGCTGGCCGTCGCCGATGGCCTCGTGGATGGCCGAATGCCGCAGGTCCGGGCGGGAGCTGAACTCCGGCATGGTCAGCACCTTGCGGCACAGCTGGAAGTCGGTGACGATCCAGCCGACGTGGCCGCCGGCGTACTTGAGCCGGTGGATCGGCCCGGCGGCGGCCATGTCCATGAGCCCGGTCGGCAGCTCGAACACCGAGCTCCGCCCCCGGGGAATCGTCGGTAGTTCGTGCTCGAATAGCTCGGTCATCGTTCCCCGATTCCGTCAAGTGCTCGTGCCAGCGTGTCGACGATCTGGCGTACGTCGGTGGAGGTGTGGTCGGCAGGGTCGGCGATGACCGTGATGACCACGGCCCGGGTCGCCGGGCTCTCGTTCACGGCGATCATCGGCATCCCGGGGATCGAGACCTCGGGCAGCACGATCACCTTCCGCGCGTCGGCCAGCCTCGGGAAGCGCCGGGCCGCGCCCCGGGCGTTCGACACCACGAGGTGGGCGGGCCCGTTGTGCTCGGGCAGGTACCGGCGCCCGTCGCGGAAGGGCGCCGTGGGCGTCGCCGCCTCCAGTTGGTCCATGAGCTCGTCGTCGAAGGCGCTGGCGGTGGCCAGGACGTCGGCGGAGCCCCGGGCGATCGGGACCAGCGCGCCGTGACTGCCGTTGCCGATCGCACGCGGCGGAACCGGTACGGTCCGGTCGGTGCCGATGTACACCCGGCAGTCCACCGGCACGCCGATCGTCACCCGGTCGGTGTCGCCGTGGGTGAGGGGTGCCACGGTCGCGGCGATCAACGCGGTCAGCGACACGTCGCAGCGGTCGTCCAAAGCCTTGGCCCGCTCGCCGGACAGCGTCAGGGAGATCGGCTGCGCGGGCTTGAGCGAGGGGGAACCGGCCTGGGCGTAGAAGAGCCTGGTCGCCCGTACGGCGTCGGCGGGCTGTTCAGGTCCGAACAGGGTCTCGGCGGCGATCGGCCACTCCCGGGCCACCTCCGGAGGGATCGAGTCCGCATGCGGGCCCGCACCCAGCAGACCGAGCAGCTCATCGGCCATGGACAGGATGCCCGTGACGTCGCACAGCGCGTGGTGCAGCCGCCCGGCTACGCGCACGACGTCCGGCTGGGAGAGGTCCACGTCGAACGCCGAGAGCGTGGCGTGTACGCGGGCGCCGTCCGGCCTCCTCTCCACGGTGGCGGACCCGGGCTCGAAGGCGAACCCGTCCGGGGTGCGCCCGATACCGGCGGCCAGCCGGGGGAAACCGGCGTAGAGGCGCTCCAGCGCCCGCGCGGCCGCGTCCGGCGTCACCTGTGCCGGCACCTCGACCTCGAAACCGGTCTGCCAGTCGAGGAACGCGTGAAAGACCTCGCTGGGCTCCAGCAGCCGCGTCATGCCCGATCACCGGTCAGCCGCGCGACCCTCGCCCGTACGGTCCCCGGAATGATCGTGGCCAGCGGCCGCCCGCGCGGATGCTGCGCCTTCGCCGTGTCGATGCGCACGGCGGCGAGCATCTCCGCGACGACGATCCACATCATCTGCCACGCGTACTGCTCGCCCACGCAGTGCCGGGGGCCGAGACCGAACGGTGTGTAGGCGCCCTTGGCGACCGGGCAGCCGCCCGCGCCGAAGGTCTCCGGCTCGAAGGCGGCCCCGGCGGAGAACCAGGTGCGGTCGCGGTGCATCGCCCACGGGCTGTACATGACCTCGGTGCGCGCGGGCAGTCTGAGGTCGCGCAGCCGAGTGTCGCGCACCGTCCGCCGGGAGATCACCAGGATCGGCTGGCGGCAGCGCAGCAGCTCCGACAGGGTCTTCTTGAGCAACGGGGTCTCCGACAGGTCCGGCCCGTACGGAACACCGCGCTCACGCGCCCGCGCCAGTTCGTCCCGAAGGGCGTCCTGCAGCGTGCCGTCCCTTGCCAGTTCGGTGGTGAGCCACGACAGCGCGGTGGCGGCGGTCTCCGCGCCCGCCATGGTGACCGCCACGATCTGGTCGGCCATCTCGGAGCGGCTGAGGGGAGTGCCGTCGGGGTGGCGCACGGAGCGCATGACGGAGATGAGGTCGAGCCGGTCCGGGTCGGCCTGCCCGGGAGAGTCCATGGCCGAGGTGATCGCCGCGCGCAGCCGGTCCATGGCGGTGTCGTGCATCCGGTTGCGCTTGGTGGGGACGCGCAGGTACCAGTTCGGCACCAGGGTACGGATCATGATCGCTTCCAGGGTGAGCGCGAGCCACTCGTGGATGCGGTCGAACTGGCCGCGGTCGATGTCGGTGCCGAACATCGTGGCGGCGAGGATCTTGAACGTCATCCGGTGCAGGGCGGCGTCGATGTCGAGGCTGGTCTTCCAGCTCGCCAGTTCGTCGCGGACGACGGTGGTCATCAACTCGGACAGGCCGACCACGTGATCGCGTTTGAAGAACCGGTCGAGGTAGTCGCGCTGCCTGCGGTGCTCGGCGCCGTTGGCGAGCACGACTCCGTTGCCCGCCAGCCGCCGGACCCGGTCGTAGAAGACGCCCTTCTCGAAGTCGCCGCGCCGGTCCACGAGCATGTCGTTGATCAGAAGCGGGTCGGTGACGAAGACCATGGTCTTGCCGAGGGCCGTGAAGACGTGGACGTCGGCGGAGGAGTTGAGCGCGGTCACGGCGCCCAGCGGATCGCGGGCCAGCCGGGTCAGCTCGCGCAGCAACCCGAGGTCGTGGTGGACCCGGGTGCGGTATCCGGCGGCACGCTTACGCCAGACCCTCGGCGACGAGGTCGGCGTACCTCTTGTCGGTGAAGAGGGTGCTGCCCTTCTGAAGCTGAACGACCTGAGGATACCGGCCAACCCACTGATGCCTTTCTCCGTTGTAACGCGTGGTGCGGTAGGACCAGTCGACGTTGCCGCACATCATGTGCCACAGCAGGCCGCCGTAGACGCTCACCGCGTGGTCGGGTCCGAGCGCGGCCACGCACTCGTGCAGAGCCCGCCGGAAGTCGATCTCGTTGCGCTGCACCTCGAACCCGACGCGGTCGAAGGCGGCCTGGACCGTGAGGTTCTCGCTGAGCATCAGCGTCGCGACGGCGTTCACCGCGTCGTCGGCGTCGGCTTCGGCGCGGAAGGAGAACAGGTCGTTGGCCAGCGCGATGTGGTCGAGGGCGTGGGCGAGCAGCCGGGTACGGAACTCGGCACCGTCCGTCTCCTCTGCGGCGAACGGCGGCGCCAGCGCCTCGCCGAGTGCCAGGTACATGCCCATACCAACGCTGTCTCGCCGCATGCGCAGATAGGTGTGGAAGTCGTAGACGGTGTCCGAGTTGCGGTACTGCACCTCTTCGACACACCCGATGAAGAACCGCTCGACCTCGCGGTGGAAGTTCTCCCACACCTCGGGGGTCAGGTAGGTGTGCAGGGTGGACAGGCACTCGTCGAGCGGCTTGAACCAGATGGCGAGCTCCTCGTTCGCCGGCCGGCCGAGCTGCTCCTGCCCGAACATGGTGTCGATGGCCGATTTCAGCTCGGCCGCGTACACCGGGTCGCTGCCGAGCCGGTCCTTGTCGACCAGCGCGTTGTCGAGGATCGACAGGTATTCGGTGTATCTCGCGGCGGCGACGAGGAACTCGTACGGCGCGGTGGGCAGGACCAGGGCGGTCCACAGCGAGGCGCGCTCGGCCAGCAGCGTCGTGAGGGCGTCGGGCGGTAGCAGGTCGGCCAGGTTCTGCCTGCACCACGTCTGGCTCTCGGCGACGACCTGGTCGTTGTCGGCACGCTCCAGGGTGGGGACGTAGTGCTCGAAACTCGGCAGCAGGACATGGGTGCCTGCCAAGGGGAGAGTGAAGTTCGCGACCATGTGCTAAGCGCTCTCGTCCAGAGGGACCGGGATCCGGAAGTCGGGATTCAGTTCGCTTTCGATGCGATCGATCGTGCGCTTGTGGAATCCGGCCTCGTGCAGCAGCTCTCTGGCCCGGTCCATAAGTTCGCGTAGATCGTCGGCGACGTGTGCGGTGTGGGTGTCGACCAGCCGCCGGTACTGGCGGAGGTCGCGTTCGGTGCCGTCGCCCCGGCCGTACACCTGGGCCAGGGTGGCGCGTTCGGCGGGCGTGCAGTGTGCGCTGACGATGTGGTGCAGCAGCGTCGCCTTGCCCGCGTTCAGATCGTCCAGCGGGTTCTTGCCGGTGACGGCGGGTTCGCCGTACACCTCGACGAGGTCGTCGAGGAGCTGGAAGGCTTCCCCGAAGGCCGACCCGGCGGCGACGAGGCGGGGGATCGTCTCCTCGGCGGCGCCGGCGCAGCGGGCCGCCAGGACCATGGGGGCGATCACGGTGTACCAGCCGGTCTTGTTGACCGACATCTCTGTGATGGCGGCCCGCGTGGCGCGGATCCTGCGGTGCTGCAGCACCGAGTCCTGGAACTCCCCGATCACCGTCCGCAGCTGCATCTGGTGGAAGAAGTCCGCGACGCCCCCCCGGACGGGCGGTGGAATGCGGTCGATTGCACGTGCGGTGAGCACCAGCAGCGCGTCGCCGCCCAGAAGTCCGGCCGCGACGCCGAACTTCGCCGCCTCGAATCCGTCCTCGGCCAGGTCGGCCGTGTCCCAGCCGGTGTGGAAGGCGGGGTTGTTCCGCCGGGTCGGGCTCTCGTCGATGATGTCGTCATGGACGAGAGAGGCCGCGTGGAACAACTCCAGCGCGGCGCACGCGTGGCCGAGTGCCGCGAACGCCGCCTCGTCGGTATGGCGGAAGCCGTCGAAGGCGTGCGCCGACACCCGGGTACGCCGCATGCTGCCGAACCGGGTGACGTAGTCGGACAGCCGCTGGGTGAAGGCGGGGGCGCCGACGCCGTCGGAGTCCGACTCGGAGGTCAGGGCGGCGAACTCCTTGAGCAGCGAGGCCACGTTCGCCCGCACCCGCTCGACGAGCCGTACTGCGGTGACGCTCGTCATCGCGAGACCAGCCGGCGCAGCCGCATCGGCAGGTTCCCCGGCACCAGGGCGCCCATGGCGGCGGGCGGCACGGTCTGGCCGGGCTGCAGCGACAGCTCGTAGCGCTGCAGGATGTTGACGATCGCGATGGAGATCTCGATCCACGCGAAGTGCTCGCCTATGCAGTTGCGGATGCCCGCGCCGAACGGCAGGAAGGCGGTGCGCGGGTACTTCTTGGCGTCGTCGATCCAACGCTGCGGCCGGAACTCGTTGGGCGCGTCGTAGACGTCGCGGTCGCGCTGGACGGAGTAGACGGAGTAGAAGACCTGCGTGCCGGTCGGCAGCGCGTAGCCGCCGAGGACGGTGGGTTGAATCGTGCGCCGCCCGAGCGCCCACACCGGCGGGTAGAGGCGCAGGGCCTCCTTCACCACCGCCTGCAGCAGGGGCAGCTTGAGGATCGCGGTCACGTCGCTCGATCCCGAGTCGAAGCCGGCGACCTCGTCGCGTACCTGCTCCTGGATCTCCGGGTGGCGCCCCAGCAGGTAGCACGACCAGGCGATGGCGCTGGGCGTGGTCTCAGAACCGGCTGTCAGGAAGGTCAGGAACTCGTTGAGGATCTGTGCCCGGTCGTTGTCGCGGCGGGTGACCGCGTCGTCGGTCTCGGTCAGCACGTCCATGAGGTCGGTGTGGCTGCGGCTGCCGCGTGACATGCCCAGCCGTTCGTCTACCAGGCGGTCGCCGAGGCGGCGCAGGTCGGAGATGGCCGCGTAGAACGCGCGGTTCTCGCGGGTGGGGATCGTGTCGAACAGCTTGGGCGGCAGGGCGCCGCGCTTCTCGATGCCGGCGATGACGATGGGCATCTGCCGCCTGACGAGTTCGACGTCCTGATGGCTCATCTTGGTGGAGAACAGTGTGTCGATGACCACCTGGGTGGCGAGCCGGTAGAACTCGGGGTACAGCTCGACGACGTCGCGGTCGGCCCACGAGTCCACCATCGCGGTGCTGTAGGTGTGCATCGCGTTGATGTAGTCGTTTACAGAGGGTTTGTTGAACATCGGCTGCATCAGGCGGCGCTGCCGGAAGTGGAAGTCGCCCTCGGCCAGCAGCACGCCGTTGCCGAGCATGGCCCGAGCCCGCTCGTACTGGATGCCCTTGTCGTACTTCTTGGCGTCCGGGACGAGGATCTGGTACAGCAGCTCGTGGTTGGAGACCAGGCAGGCGTCCTTCCAGCCGATCTTGATGCGGGAGAGGGGCGCGGTTCTGGCGGCCGCGCTGAAGAACTTGAGCGGGTTCTGCCAGATGTGGAGTGCGTGGCCGATGCCGGGGGTGGCGAACGGCACCAGCGGGGGCTTGGACACGATGAGCTGGTTCCTCCCTACCAGGAGATGGGCAACGAGCTGAAGCTGCGGAAGACGAATCCGCCGGGCAGGCGGACCGGTGGGGCGGCGTCGTCGAAGCGCGGGGTCGCCGGGATCGCCGCGAGCAGCGTTTCCAGCGCGATGCGGGACTCGGTCCTGGCCAGGTGCGATCCCATGCACCGGTGGATGCCGTGTCCGAATCCGAGGTGCTTGTGGGCCTCGGATTCGCCGTCCTGTCCGGCGAGCGCCGAGTATGCGCCGATGGCCAGGTGCAGCCGGGCACGGGCGGGGACGGTGATCCCCCGGATCACCGTGTCCTTCTCGACCGAGCGGGGCGCGCTCTGCACGGAGGGGTCGGCGGCGAGGGTTTCCTCGACGAATGCGGGGATGTCCTCGGGATTCTTGGCGAGGTCGGCCCACCGGCCGGTTTCGACGAGGCGGTTGACGGCGTTGCCGATGAGTCCGGAGGTCGTCTCATGCCCGGCGGCGATCATGACCCGGATGGCGACGATGATGTCGTCGACGTCGTGCACCGCGCCCGGCGTGCCGATCGCGTCGGCCATGTCGAGGATCAGGCACGGTCTGCGCTCGGCCCGGATCGTCGCGATCAGCTCGCGGACGTAGTCCTCGTAGGCGCGTACCGACATGGCGGCACCGAGTTGGGCCTCAGGTGGCAGCGGGGCCACCTGGAGGGCGACCCACATGTCGTTCCACTGCTTGACCTGCTGCCGATCGTCTTCCGGAATGCCGATCATGTCGGATATGATCTTGATCGGCAGCGGGAAGGCCAGTCCCCCCATGACGTCGAAGCCGTCGCGTCCTGACATGTCGCCGCACATGTCTGCGGCCAGTTCCCGGATCCTCGGTGCGAGCTTCTCCACGGAGGCGGGAGTGAACGGACGGATGAAGGTCTTGCGGAAGGCCGAGTGTTCCGGAGGCGTCTCGTTGAAGAGTGCGCCCCGGTAGAAGAGCGTCTGGTCGAGCACGGCCCGCGCCTCGTCGCTGACCGGGACCTGCCCCTCCAGGTTGTGGACGCTGGTGAACACGTCGTGGTTCTCGAAGATCTCCATGATCAGCGCGGGGTCGGTCACGACGAAGTCGGTCGGGCTGACCGGCGTGAGCGGCGCTTCCGCGTTCATGAGCCGATAAATCGAGTACGGATCGACCATGAAGTCTTCGAGACGGCCGGAAAATGGCATGCGAAATCCCTGTGTCGCGCAGAGGTAAATAGCAGCGAAATCTCTGCGTCATGCAGAGATAATTGGTAGGGGAAATCCCTGTGTCGTGCAGGAATGGAGGCGTGCAGCCAGGCATGGAGACGGGTCCATGAAATGTGGGCAGCGCAGGACCGCCTGTCCAGGCCTGGGCTTTTGCTCTTTCTGGCGCGGCTACTCGGGACGCGGAAGGCGTCTCTGCAGAGTATTGGACTGTATTTCGGTCGTCATGCGAGACCCCCCGGTCCTTGATCCAGAGGCCATGATCCACTCGGTTTTCGGCCATGTCAATACTTTTTGTGCCGTAGTGTCCGGGGGGTGCCTTGCATTCACGATGTCCGAAACTCTGGCTTTGTTGTCAAAGCGGACAGGAACCTAAAGTCATTACTTCAATGCTCCTTGTTGTTTGCCGTGGTAAGTGGCATAGAGTCACCGCGACGCGAGGGTCTGCGGCCGGGGGACGCGTGCCCGAAACGAGGTCACGGGCAGGCGTCGGCGACTCAGGTGTTTGCTCAGCGGAGGCACATTGCTGCCGTCTCTCGGGCGGCGGTGCCGCGCAGCGGCCGCCGGGGACGGCGACGCCCCAGGAACAGCTTCCGGTACGTCTCGCCCAGCGTGGTGTCCGCCTCGATCATGAAGGTGCCCCGGTGCCAGCCGTACTCAAGGACGTCCTCGGTGGAGACGGTCGGTCGGGCGCGCACCGATGGCGCTGATTGTGCCCCTCGACACCAGTCCGCGGTAGCGTGGATCGCCCGGCTCCACCTTGCCCGGTGACCGAGGTTCGGTGACACTTGGGCGAACGGTCCTCTGGGTGACTCGACGCACGGTCGGTGTCCTCACGCCCGGCTCGCGGTCGTGTGGACCCGGCTGACCGCGATGCGGAAACACGACGCGTCCCAAGCTGTGAGGGGGACGAGGGCGAACCGATCAGGCTCACCCCCGAGCAGAGGTGAGGTCGACCGGGTTGGCAGAAGATGAGGTCGCCGGCGTCCCCGATGATCGGATCGAACGGTCCAGAGACGGCATCGCCAGGACGGTGACCAGGCAGTTCGCCTCCGGCGTGGGCAAACTCACCTCGGTCGGCCTGCTGGCGAGCCTGTCGGCGGCCGCGCTCGTCCCGCTGGCGCTGGCGGCCCCCGGCGCCGTCGCCCTGGCGGGGCTCGGGGTTCTGGGCGGGGTGGGCGCCAACATCCTCAGCGACGTCGTCCACGACGCGATCCGGCGCCTGCGCGAGCGTACGGCCGGCGAACCCACCCCCGAGGCGGCCGAGACCGAACTCGCCGAGCGGCTGGAGCGCCTGCTCGCCTCCGGGACCGAGGAGGCCGCGAGTGTGCGCGCGACCCTCGCCGACCTGCTGGACCGTGTGGACGCGGTGGGCGCGGCCCTCGAAGCCGTCGGCGACCGGGCGGAGAAGGCCCGGCTGACCGAGGCGCTCGGTGAACTCGGCACCGAGTTCACCGAGTTCCGCTTCGTGCTCGAAGGCGTCACACACAAGGTGGACGAACTGCTGCAGAGCATCGCCCGCCAGGAGGCCGAGCGGCGCGGCGACCGTGAGCGGCTGCGCGAGCAGTCCTTGTTGCTGCGCCGGATCCAGGAGCGGCTTTCCCACGTCGTGAGCCCCGCCGTACCGCCGCGCTGGTTACACGGCAGCCCCTATCGCGGGTTGCTGCCCTTCGACGGCGAGGAGCGGGAGATCTTCTACGGCCGGGAGGAGGACACCGCGCGGGTGATCCAGACGATCGCCGACCGGCTGGGCGGCCCGTCGCTCGTCATGGTGACCGGCGCGTCGGGCGCGGGCAAGTCCTCCCTGCTGCGGGCCGGGCTGCTGCCCGCGCTGCGCCGGGGCGCCCTCGGCGTCCACGGCTCGGGGCGGTGGCCGGTGGTGGTGATGACGCCCACCGCGAACCCGGTCGGCACGCTGGCCGCCCACCTGGCCGCCTTCGAGGGCGCCGACGGCCCGGCCCTCCGCGCGCGGCTGCGGGCCGACCCGGAGCAGGCGTGGCCGGCGGTACGGCGGGCGGCCCGCCTGTCCGGCGCGCCCCCGGGGGCCCGGCTGGTCCTGGTGATCGACCAGTTCGAAGAGGTCTTCACGGTGGCCGACGCCGAAAGCCGGACGACGTTCGTCGCCGCGCTCGCCTCGGCGGCGGCCGGCGGCTCGGTCATGGTGGTCCTGGGCGTGCGCGCCGACTTCCTCGCGCGTTGCGCCGAGCACGACCCGCTGGCGGAGGCCATGGAGAACGGGCAGTTCGTGCTGCGCCCGATGACCTGCGAGCGGCTGCGCTCCACGATCACCGGCCCGGCGGCGGCTGCGGGGCTGGAACTGGAACCGCAGCTCGCCGACCACGTGCTCGACGCGGTCGGCGGCCGCTCGGGGGCGCTGCCGCTGCTGTCCCAGGCCATGCTGGCGGCCTGGGAGAACCGAGAGGGCAACCGGCTCACCGTGCGCGGCTACGAGCACGGCGGTGGCGTCGAGGGCGCCGTCCGCAAGGGCGCCGACGACATCTACGCCGCGCTCACGGACGAGGGGAAGGCGACGACCAGAGCGCTGTTCCGCCGCCTCACCATGATCACGGACGACGGGCTCCTCGCCCGCCGGCCGGTCGCGCGGGCGGACCTCGCGGGCTACGCGGACATCGGCGAGATCCTGGAGCGGTTCGGCGACCGGCGGCTGCTCGTGCTCACCGAGAACCACGTCGAGATCACCCACGACTGCCTGTTCGAGGTCTGGCCGCTGCTGGGGGACTGGCTGGAGGACGACAGGGCGAGCCTGCGGCTGCTCGCCCGGCTCGACCGGGAGGCCGAGGAGTGGCAGGCGGGCGGCCGCGACCCGGCTCTGCTCTACCGGGGGCCGCGCCTCGCGGAGGTCCGCCGGGCGGCGGCGGGACGGCGGCGCGCGTACCGGGCCATGATCTCGGCACCGCTGTCAGCCTCGACG